>CAJOQC010000068.1 GCA_905236785.1 uncultured Selenomonadaceae bacterium | reverse complement strand
TTGCATAACAAACTCTAATCGCTAAAGCAAAGAGAATGAATACAAACGGCTTACGCCGTTTGCATAACAAACTCTAATCGCTAAAGCGATAAGAGTTTGTAAAAAGAGGGGAGCTACGAAATTGAGCAAAAAAATGAAAACTATGGACGGCAATGCCGCTGCGGCATACGTCTCCTACGCCTTCACCGATGTGGCGGCGATTTATCCCATTACGCCCTCTTCGCCCATGGCGGAAAACGTGGACGAAATGGCCGCCAAAGGGCAAAAAAATCTTTTCGGCCAAAAGGTAAAGGTTGTGGAACTCCAATCGGAGGCGGGCGCGGCAGGCGCGGTTCACGGTTCGTTGCAGGCCGGTGCGCTTACGACGACCTACACGGCATCGCAGGGTTTCCTGTTGATGATTCCAAATCTCTATAAAGTGGCGGGCGAGCTTTTGCCCGGCGTGTTCCATGTGAGCGCGAGAGCCTTGGCGGCCAACACCCTCAACATTTTCGGCGATCATCAAGACGTTATGGCGGCGCGTCAAACAGGTTGCGCCATGCTTTGCGAAGCAAGCGTGCAGGAAGTCATGGACATGGCGGCGGCGGCGCATTTGGCGGCCATTAAAGGACGTGTGCCTTTCATAAACTTTTTCGATGGTTTTAGAACAAGCCATGAAATTCAAAAAATCGAGCTTATAGATTATGCCGATTTGGAAAAACTTCTCGACAAAGACGCGGTTGAGGCTTTCCGCCGTCGCGCTCTTAACCCGGATCATCCCGTTATTCGCGGCACGGCGCAAAACCCCGACATATACTTCCAGTCCCGCGAAGTGGTGAACGGTTATTATGACGCTTTGCCGGACTTGGTGGAAGAAACTTTGGGGCAAATAGCCAAAATAACCGGCCGCGAGCATCATCTTTTCGATTATCATGGCGCATCTGATGCCGACCGCATTATCGTTGCCATGGGGTCTGTTTGCGAGGCCACTCGCGAGGCCGTTGACTACCTAAACAACCGGGGCGAAAAAGTCGGCGTTTTGTCCGTGCATCTTTATCGTCCCTTCTCCGTCAAACATTTCTTCAACGTGTTGCCGACGACAATCAAAAAAATCGCCGTGTTGGATCGCACGAAAGAGCCGGGGGCTTTGGGCGAACCGTTGTATCTTGATGTCAAGGCGGCGTACTACGGCAAGGAAAACGCGCCGTTAATCGTGGGCGGCCGTTACGGGTTGGGCGGCAAAGACACCACTCCCGACCATATCTTGGCGGTTTTTGACGAGCTTAAAAAGGATGCGCCGAAGAACGGCTTCACCATCGGCATTGAGGACGACGTGACCAATCTGTCGTTGCCTGTCACCGCCGACGTGGATTTGACGCCCGAAGGCACTCGCGCTTGCAAGTTCTGGGGCTTGGGCAGCGACGGCACGGTGGGCGCAAACAAAAGCGCGATTAAGATTATCGGCGATAAGACGGATATGTACGCCCAAGCGTATTTTGCCTATGATTCCAAAAAATCCGGCGGCATCACCATGAGCCATTTGCGCTTTGGCAAACTTCCCATCACTTCGCCGTACCTTATCAACAAGGCAGATTTCATTTCCTGCTCTCAGCAAAGTTACGTTTACAAATACAATCTCTTGGCGGGCATTAAAAAGGGCGGCAATTTCCTCCTTAACACGGAGTGGAACGACGAAGAACTGGATAAGCATCTTCCCGCTTCCATGAAACGCGCCATCGCCGAGAACGAAATAAATTTCTACACGGTAAACGCCGTGGGCATCGCTCGGGAACTTGGTTTGGGCGGCCGTTTCAACATGGTTATGCAGTCGGCGTTCTTTAAGCTGGCCGACATTATTCCCATTGACGAGGCCGTAAAGTACCTTAAAGATGCGGTGGTTACTTCCTACGGCAAGAAGGGTCAAGACATCGTTGATATGAACAACGGCGCCATTGACAAGGGCATCGAGCAACTGCACAAAGTCGCCGTCCCTGCCGCCTGGAAAGATGCAGTTGACCCTGCAGAAGAAAAGAAGGAAGTCCCTGCCTTTATCAGCGAGATTCAAGACGTAATGAACCGCCAAGAAGGCGAAAAACTTGCGGTGAGCAAGATTAAAGACATGGACGACGGCACGTTCCCCATGGGCGGCGCGGCTTACGAAAAGCGCGGCACGGCCATAAAAGTCCCCGTGTGGCAGGAGGAAAAATGCATCGGCTGTAACCAATGCTCTTTTGTTTGCCCCCATGCTGCAATTCGTCCCGTTCTCACCGACGATGCGGAAAAGAACGCCGCCCCTGAGGGCATGAAGTTTATCTCATCAAAAGCCGCCAAAGGCTTTAACCTTTCCATTTGCGTGTCCACTCTCGACTGCTTGGGTTGCGGCAACTGCGCGCAGGTCTGTCCCAAACAAGCCCTTGAAATGAAGCCTTTGAACGACGAATTAAAAGACGCGCAGAAATATTTTGACTACGGCACGGACGCAAAGAAAGTCGCGCCCAAAAAGAACCCCCTCAAAAAGACCACGGTTTTGGGCAGTCAGCTTGAGAAACCTCTTCTTGAGTTCTCCGGCGCGTGTGCAGGTTGCGGCGAAACTCCCTATGCGAAACTTTTGACGCAACTTTTCGGCGACCGTATGCTTATCGCCAACGCTACCGGTTGTTCTTCCATTTGGGGCGCGTCCGCTCCTGCCATGCCCTATACGGTTAATCACAAAGGTCAAGGGCCGGCATGGGCAAATTCCCTTTTTGAGGACAATGCCGAATTTGGTCTTGGTATGTTCACGGGTACAAAGGCCGTGCGTGAACGTCTTGCGGCTTTGGCGGCCGAAATTGCGGAAAAAAGCGTCGGCAGCGACGAGCTTCGCGTAGCTCTTGCAGAATGGAGCGACAAGCGCGACGAGGGCGAAGGCACTCGCGAACGCGCCGATAAACTCACCGCTCTCCTTGCGGCGGAAAAGGATGCCGACGGGCTTATCGGGCAGATTTACGCCGACCGGGATTATTTGGTGAAACGCTCGCAATGGATTTTGGGCGGCGACGGTTGGGCCTACGACATTGGCTACGGCGGTTTAGACCATGTGCTTGCTTCCGGCGAAGATGTCAACGTGTTCGTATTTGACACGGAAGTTTACTCCAACACCGGCGGTCAAGCCTCCAAAGCGACGCCGGCGGCGGCTATCGCGCAATTTGCCGCGTCGGGCAAACGCACGAAGAAAAAAGACCTTGGCATGATGGCCATGTCCTACGGTTATGTGTATGTAGCTCAAGTTGACATGGGCGCGGACCAAAATCAACTGATAAAGGCAATAAGCGAGGCCGAAGCCTACAAAGGACCATCCCTCATCATAGCTTACGCCCCGTGCATTAACCATGGTATAAGAAAGGGCATGGGCAACAGTCAGCTTGAAGCAAAATTGGCGGTTGAGTGCGGCTATTGGGCGAATTATCGCTTTAACCCTGAACTTAAAGAGCAGGGCAAGAATCCTTTCAGCCTCGACTCGAAGGAGCCGGATTTTGGCAAATTCCAAGAATTTTTGGCGGGCGAAGTGCGGTATTCTTCGTTAAAACGCAATTTCCCCGAAGCGGCGGAAGCTCTTTTCCTCAAAACCCAAAAGGATGCCGAAGAACGCTTGAACGGTTATAAGAAATTGGCAGGAAAGATTTAAGCGATAGAGTATCAGGCACACTCAAAAAACTACCTCCTCACGTCGGCGTAGCCGATGTGAGGAGGTATAATTTACTGGCTATTATGGTGTGGCATTGGATTTTTTCCGATGCCACATTTTTGTTTTCAAGCAACAAATTTGACATGACAATTCGTTCGACGTAATCGCATTAAACCGCATACAAAACTGTTTCGTTTGCGTTAAGTCCATACACTCGCAGATAAAAC
>CAJOQC010000067.1 GCA_905236785.1 uncultured Selenomonadaceae bacterium | reverse complement strand
AGCCCTGCGGGCTGCCACCTCCCTCCAAGAGGGAGGCTTAAAAAAGCCCTCCTCTTAGAGGAGGGTGTCGGCGAAGCCGACGGGAGGCGGTATAAAATCGAGTTTTTAGATATACCCTTATTTTTGGTCTTATTTGCGAATAGGGAAAGGAAACAAAAATGAAAAAAACAGCGATGTTGTTATGCGCGGGGGCGTTGATTTTCGGCGGCGTGGCGGAAGGCTCGTCGGTTGTTATCGGTGACGACGGTTATGTGGCAAGTTTTGTAAAGAATGCGGATATGGGAGTGGCAAGGCCTCTAAAGCAAAAACTTAATACTCCGCTTATGGGGGGCGACAATGCTTTTGTCCCGGCGGGGGCTAAGTTTGTGGTGCAGGCGGCCGAGGGCATCGACCCGCGCCTGTTAAAGCAAGGGGACACCGTGCGCTTTACCCTTACGGAGGATTTTTTGGTGAACGGGTCTATGTTTATGAAAGAAGGCCATGAGATTGTCGGCACGGTGAAAAACGTGGGCAAAAAATACGTTTATATTGACTGCGACCAAACCGAAGCGGAGAACAACGTGCCCATTCCCATAACGCTAAAGGTGCGGGACGAAGGGAAAAATCTTTATATCGCCAAAGGCCACACGTTCATAGGAACGGTGGCAGGTACGGTGGACTTAAAAATCACATGGTCACAGCTTAAAAACTTCGGCATTTACTACGGAATGGAAGAAATAAGGCGGCATTTGTAAGGAGAGGGCGCATGGCAAAAAAGAACAAGGGCGAAGTATATTGTTTTTTGTGCAATCGCAACATTGCGGTTCACGACCGTTTCGACGTGCCTATTTTGATTGACCCAAACGGCAGCGTGGGCATCTGCAAGGACTGCATCAAAAGGACTTATGAGGTCATCGAAACCTATGAAATGGGGGAAAAGAATAACGCCGAATTGCCCGTTAATTTAGACGTTGACAGCATTTTGCACGAAAATAAGCCCCATTTAATAAAAAAATATCTTGACGAATACATAATTGAGCAGGAACGGGCGAAAAAAATCATATCCGTGGCGGTTTATAACCATTATAAACGCATGAAATACGCTATGGAACACGACGGCAAAGACGGGGACGACATCGAAAAGTCCAACGTCATAATGCTTGGCCCATCCGGGTGCGGCAAAACGGCCATGCTCCAGCATTTGTCGCGGCTCTTGGGCATTCCCTTCGCAGTGACGGACGCCTCAAGCCTCACGGAGGCGGGTTTTGTTGGCAGCGACGTGGAGGTGGCGGTGCGAAATTTGTATTACGCCGCCGACAAGGACATTGCCAAAGCGGAACGGGGCATAATTTACCTTGACGAATTTGACAAGATAGCCAGAAAAAGCGGCGCAAACAACTCCATAACCGCCGACCCGGGGCATGAAGGGGTGCAACAGTCCCTCCTTAAAATGCTTGAGGGCAGTTTGGTGGAGTTTGCCGCAAGAGGGCAAAGAAAACACCCGGAAGCCCCGACAATTAAGGTTGATACGAAAAACGTACTCTTTATCGTGGGCGGCGCTTTTGTGGGCATTGACAAAATAATCGCCAAGCGGATTCACGAGGACGACTCGAACATTGGCTTTGGGGCTATGACCCTGTCTAAGGACGAACGGGACAAATTTAACGACGTAATCGACAAAGTACGCCCGGAAGATCTTATGGAATACGGCATAATCCCCGAAATAATCGGCCGCTTGCCCGTAATTTGCACGTTGCACGAGCTTGACGAAGACGCTCTTCTTAAAATCCTCACCGAGCCTAAGAACGCGCCGGTGCGGCAGTACAAAAAACTCCTTGAAATGGACAACGTGGAGCTTGTCTTTGAAGAAGAAGCCCTGCGCGCCGTGGCCAAACGGGCGATAGAACGAAAAACCGGCGCAAGAAGTCTAAAGGGGATAATCGAGGACACCATGTTAGACGTGATGTTCGACATACCCAAAAGCAACGAACCGCGCCGGGTAATCGTCACCGCCGCTTGCATCGAAAAGGGCGAAAAACCCACCATTGAAAATAGATGATACTGCTTTAGCTAAAATTATGGGTATCTCTAAAAACTCGCTTTTATACCTACTTCCGTGGGCCGCGCCGACACACTCATCCAAGAGGAGGAGGGCTTTTTTTAGCCTCACTCAAATAGGAAGGCGGTAGCCCGCAGGGCTGACGGAGGGAGTTTTTAGAGGTTGCCGTTATTAGGTTTTAGTTGAGGCGCAGTATAAAAAGCCGCATAAAAGAACCCTGTCAACGGGCGTTTTTCCCTTGACAGGGCTATTTTTCTGTGGTAGATTGATATGGTGACATTTTGGGAACGTGCGCCGTTCCTTGTTTTGATGTATTGAAACGAGGTGCTTAATATGCGTAATGCGGTAACGCTCGCCTGCACGGAGTGCAAGAGCCGCAATTACCAGACGAACAAAAACAAGAAAAACGATCCGGATCGTCTGGAGTTTAAGAAATACTGCAAATTCTGCAAAAAACATACGCTCCACAAGGAAACAAAGTGAGCGGAGAGCTTGTGGCAAAGGGTGATACAATGAAAGAGTGGCGGCTAAAACGTTTTTGGGACGAAACGGTTGCCGAAATGAAGAAAGTCGCGTGGTCCACAAAAGCGGAGCTTGTCCGTTATACGGGCGTTGTGGGCGTGGCTGTCGCCCTTGTCTGTGTGCTTATCTGGATTTGCGACACCTTCTTTGCAAGGCTTTTTCATCTTATATTGAGGTGACGAAATGGAAACTCGCGAACGCGTGCCGGATCGGGCGTGGTACGTTATCCACACCTATTCCGGCTACGAAAACAAGGTGAAAATGAACCTTGAGAAGAAAATCGAAAGCCAAGGTCTGCAAAACGAAATATTTAACGTGGTTGTCCCCTTAGAGGACGA
This sequence comes from uncultured Selenomonadaceae bacterium, assembly GCA_905236785.1. Classification (GTDB taxonomy): domain Bacteria; phylum Bacillota; class Negativicutes; order Selenomonadales; family Selenomonadaceae; genus CAJORE01. Next base: position 2,826 of record CAJOQC010000067.1, on the reverse strand, counting down.
AGTGGAACTAAAGGACGGCAAGGAACGCATCGTAAAAAGGAAGGTTTTCCCCGGCTACGTTTTGGTTGATATGATTGTCAACAACCGCTCTTGGTACGTCGTGAGGAACACTCAAGGCGTGACGGGCTTTGTGGGTACGGAAAAAGACCCTGTCCCCTTGGACGATGCCGAGGCCAAAAGGATACTTGAGGCTTGCGGCGAACCCTTTAGGCGCACCCGCCGCCGTTTTGAAGTAGGCAGCCGCGTGGTCGTGATTGACGGTTGGTTTAAGGACAAGGAAGGGGAAGTTGAGGAAATCGACGACGAACAATCCCGCTTAAAGGTGAAACTTGCCGACGGCACGAACCTTGACCTAAATTACGCAGCCGTTAAACCACTTTAAGGAGGTGAGAACATGGCAAAAAAAGTCGCGAAAATGGTAAAACTTCAGGTGCCGGCGGGCAAAGCCACCCCCGCGCCTCCCGTAGGCCCTGCCTTGGGTCAAGCGGGCGTAAACATCATGGCCTTTGTAAAGGAATTTAACGAACGCACGGCCGCTCAAGCGGGGCTTATAATCCCGGTGGAAATAACGGTTTTTGAGGATCGTTCCTTTACCTTTATCACAAAAACGCCGCCTGCGGCAGTGCTTCTCAAAAAGGCCGCCGGAATTGACAAAGCCTCCGGCGAACCCAACAAGAAGAAAGTGGCCAAAGTCCCCCGCGCCAAGGTTCGGGAAATAGCCGAAACCAAAATGCCGGACTTAAACGCCGCTTCTGTGGAGGCCGCCGAGCGCATCATCGCAGGCACAGCCCGTAGCATGGGCATCGACGTCGTAGATTGATTTTTAACAATCATTTACAAAGCCAAGGACAACACGAGTTGTTGAATACGACTTTATTAAGTATAGTGGAAGAAGATATGTTCTTCGTTTGACCACAAAGGAGTTTTTATCATGGCCAAACATGGCAAAAAATACCGCGAAGCCGAAAAGCTCATTGAAGCGGACAAACTCTACGCCGTAGACGAGGCAGTGGAGCTTGTAAAAAAAGTTGCTTTCGGCAAATTTGACGAAACTATCGAATTGCACGTAAAATTGGGCGTAGACCCCAAGTATGCCGACCAACAGGTGCGCGGCGCGGTTGTCCTCCCCCATGGCACGGGCAAAACCAAGCGGGTTTTGGTCTTTGCCAAGGGCGAAAAGGTGAAGGAAGCCGAAGACGCCGGCGCAGATTTTGTGGGGTCGGATGAAATCGTCACGAAAATTCAGGGCGGCTGGCTCGATTTTGACGTGGCGGTGGCAACCCCGGACATGATGGGCGTTGTGGGGCGTTTGGGTAAAATCTTAGGCCCACGCGGCCTTATGCCGAACCCCAAGCTCGGCACGGTTACCATGGACGTAAACAAGGCAATCGCCGAGATTAAAGCGGGTAAAGTCGAGTACCGCACCGACAAGGGCGGCAACGTACATTGCCCCATCGGCAAGGCAAGTTTCCCTGCCGAAAAATTGAAAGAGAACTACAAGGTGCTTATCGACACGCTGAACCGTGTTCGCCCTGCGGCGGCCAAAGGTCAGTATATGCGTTCGATAACGTTGGCGGCCACCATGAGCCCGCCCGTTCCCGTGGCTCTCTCCTAATAAAACAGAATACAACCTCCCATAATAGACCGCAGACAGCAGGTTTGCCCCGTGGGCATCTAACGGTTTTCCGCCTGCCGAGGTCGGAGCGTGATATATCCCTCCGACAGCCTGTAGTCGGAGGTTTGTTTATTCAAAAAAACGGGAAAGGAGGAAACATAATTGGCAGTAACATCGAAGGTTACCGATAAGAAACGCGAATTGGTGAAAAATCTCGCCGAGGAGCTTAAATCCGCCAAGGGCATTGTGCTTACGAGCTACGACAAACTGAACGTGGCCACGGACACCAAACTTCGCCGCGAACTTCGCGCCGAGGGCATCACCTACAAAGTGGTGAAAAACACCATGCTCCGTTTGGCCGCCAAAGAGGCGGAGCTTGAAGGTTTCAACGAACACCTTGAAGGCACAACCGCGCTGGCGTTTTCCACCGAGGATGCCGTTGCTCCCGCCAAGATTATTTGCGGGTTTATCAAAAAGAACAAACTTGAAGACCCGGGGATTTTGACCGTTAAGGTGGGCGCAGTCGAGGGCAAAGTCATCGACGCGAAGGAAGTTAAGGCTCTTGCTTCTTTGCCGAGCCGCGAAGTCCTCATCGCCAAACTTCTTGGCAGCATGAACGCGCCTATCGCCAACACCGTGGGCGTTATGCAGGGCATTATTCGCCAGGCCGTCTGCGTGTTTGCGGCGGTTCGCGACCAAAAAGCGTCGGCGTAATTTATGCGGCGCAAGTTTATTTGTGCGCCTTTATTAAGACATTTTTAATTTGTAAATCAACTTATTTTGGAGGTATATATAATGACTAAAGAAGAAATTATGCAAGCTATTGAGGGCATGACTGTCCTTGAACTTTCCGAACTCGTGAAAGCTATGGAAGAGAAATTCGGCGTATCGGCTGCGGCTCCCGTGGCTGTGGCTGCCGCTCCCGCTGCCGGCGGCGGCGATGCTGCCGGCGAAGAGAAGACCGAGTTTGACGTAATCTTGGCTTCTGCCGGCGACAAGAAGATTAACGTCATCAAAGTGGTGAAAGACCTCACCGGCCTCGGCCTCAAAGAAGCCAAAGCCTTGGTTGACGGCGCGCCCGCCCCTGTGAAAGAAAAAATCTCCAAAGCCGACGCCGATGCCTTGAAAGCGAAACTCGAAGAAGCCGGCGCAACTGTTGAGATTAAATAATTTAGATATTCTAAAAAGTCTTCTTTTCTTTTTCTCTTTCT
>CAJOQC010000066.1 GCA_905236785.1 uncultured Selenomonadaceae bacterium | reverse complement strand
TCTTTTTCAAATAGCACCCCTCCGGCGCTTCGCGCCACCTCCCCTTTCAGGGGAGGCTTGGGATTCCTGCCTCCCCTGAAAGGGGAGATGCCCGCAGGGCGGAGGGGTTCAGACGAAAAATGGAGTTTTTAGAGGTTGCCTAAAATTAAAATTGTCAAATTCTAATCGAAGAGAGAGACGTATTACTCCAAAATTCCCTCGATAGCCTCCCGCACGATGTTTTCGGGTACGGCCTCCGTTACAAAAACTTCGCCGATGTTTTTCGCCAAAACCCAATTTATTTTGCCGTCTACGGTCTTTTTGTCGCGGAACAGTTCGCCGTAAATGTTTTCGGCGCGGCAACCTTTTGCTTTGACGGGCAGGTTCAGATTCTCTATTAGTTTTATAATCCTTGCGGCGGTTTCTTCGTCGATAAAGCCCAATTTGCGGCTTATGTCGGTTGCGCCCGCCATGCCCACCGCTACGGCTTCGCCGTGGTTATAACGGGTGTAGTTTGTTTCCTGCTCGATGGCATGGGCCAAAGTGTGGCCAAAATTCAATATCCGCCGCAAGCCGCCTTCTTTTTCGTCCTTGCTCACAACGTCGGCTTTTATCTCGCAGGAACGAGAGATTATTCTTATCAGAGCATCCTTGTCCAAACGGTAAATTTTATCGCCTTTTTCTTCAAGGAAAGAAAAAAGTTCTTTGTCGGCGATTACGCCGTACTTTATAATCTCGCCAAGCCCCGTGGCAATTTCCCGCCGGGGCAGGGTTTTAAGGGCGGCCAAAGAAATAAACACCGCCTTTGGCTGATAAAAGGCACCCACAAGATTTTTACCCAAGGGCAAATTGACCGCCACTTTGCCGCCCACGCTTGAATCCACCTGCGCCAAAAGCGTGGTGGGGAACTGCACAAAGGGCACGCCCCGCATATACGTCGCCGCCGCGAAGCCCGCCATGTCCCCCACAACGCCGCCCCCTGCGGCAAAAATCACGCTCTTTCGGTCTAAACCCATTTCCGATGCCGCCATATAAATTTTTTCGGCGGTGGACAGGCTTTTGGAATTTTCTCCCGCCGCCACAACAAAAAGCCGCGCCTTGACCCCTCGTTTCACGAGGGCGTTTCTTAGGGGTTCGCCGTAACTTTTCTCCGTGTTGGTGTCCGCCACAATAAGGGCGATTTTGGAAAATTTGCCCTCGGCGGCAAACTGCGCCGCCTTCTCCGTCAAATCGTCGTCGATATATATATTGTATGAATTGTCTTTTAAGGGTACGTTAAGAGTTTTCATTACTATTCGTCTTTCTGCGGTTCTTGTTCTTTAGGCAAAAGCGGGCTATATCGTCGGCGACTTGCATGGGGGAAAGCTCCGACGTGTCCACGGTGTAGTCTGCCTGTTCGTAAAATTCCGCCCGCGTGGCCAAAAGTTCCTCGATTTTTTTAGTCCGTTCTTCGTCGGTCAACGCCATTAAAAGGGGGCGGTTGTCGTTCCCTTCGGTGCGTGCCTTTATGCTGTCAACGTTGGCTTTTAGGCAAACGATTAACCCGTTTTCTCGCAAAGCCTTCATGTTTTCGGCGTTGGCCACCGCACCGCCCCCCGTGGCTATGACGGTGTTTTTCCGCGCCGCCAAACGCTTCACCATTTGTTGCTCCACGCTTCTAAAGTAACTTTCGCCCTTGTTAATAAACATATCGGCTATGGTCATGGAGTATTCTTCTTCGATTTTCTTGTCAATGTCCGCAAAGGCAAAGCCCAATTTGCCGGCCAAAATTTTGCCAACGCTGGTTTTGCCCGTCCCCATAAAACCGATAAGAACCACGTTCTTCATTATTGCCACCGTCCCTTTATTCGTTCGTCGTAAATTTTCATGGCCGTCAACGTGTCGCAAAGGGCATCGCCGCCGAATTTATCCGTCACCGCCTCGGCCAAGATTAACGCCGTCATGGCCTCCCCCACCACGCTTGCGGCCGGCACGGCGCATACGTCGCTTCTCTCTTTGGCCGCGCTTACGGCTTTTTTTGTGTCAATGTCGATTGTTAAAAGGGGGCGCATCAGCGTGGGTATGGGTTTCATAACCGCGCTTATTATGATGTTTTCACCGTTGGTCATGCCGCCTTCAAGTCCGCCGGCGCGATTGGTTTTGCGCCTTATTTTTCCTTCTTCCAAGAAAATTTCGTCATGAATTTCGCTGCCCGGCTTTTGGGCGCACTCTTCCCCCGCGCCGATTTCCACCGACTTTACGGCCTGAATTGACATTAAAGCCCCGGCAAGCCGCCCGTCAAGCCGCCTGTCCCATTGAACAAAACTCCCAAGCCCCGCAGGGCAACCCGTGACCGCGACGACAAATTTGCCGCCCAGCGTATCGCCCGCCGCCTTTGCCTTGTCTATCCGCTCTTTCATGCGTTTTGCGGCCTCTTGGTCGCGGCAGTTTAATTCTTCGTCGTATTCGTTGCAAAGGGCAGGGTTTTCGGCAAAGGCCGCTTTTTCTTCTTCGGAGATTTTTTCGCCGCCTACTTCTATCACTTGGGAGTAGATATTTATGCCGCATTTTTTGAGAAAAATTTTGCACAGCGCCCCCAAGGCCACGCGCATGGTAGTCTCTCTTGCGCTGCTGCGTTCCAATATGTCGCGCACGTCCTCGCGGTCGTACTTTAACACCCCCGTCAAATCCGCATGACCCGGCCGCGCCGCCGTGACTTTTTCGCCGATTTTCTCCCCGGTGGCGGACATACGCTCCTGCCAGTTGGCAAAGTCGCGGTTTGTCACCCGCAAAGTTACGGGGCTGCCCAAAGTTTCGCCGAAACGGACGCCGGATAAAATCTCGGCCTTGTCCGTTTCGATTTTCATGCGCCCGCCGCGCCCGTAGCCCTTTTGCCGTCGCGCAAGATCGCGGTTTATTTCGTCAATGTCGATTTTTATTCCGGCGGGCAAGCCTTCTATTATACCCGTAAGGCACGGCCCATGGGATTCCCCTGCCGTCATAAAACGCAAATTCCCCATTTATATCAACTCCAAACTGACGGGGCAGTGATCGCTGCCGAAAATATCGGCGTGAATGGCCGCCGACTTCACCTTAGGCATAAGCCGACGGGATACAAGAAAATAATCGATGCGCCATCCGGCGTTTGTTTCCCGCGCCTTTCTTAGGTACGACCACCATGTGTACGCGCCTGCGGCATCGGGGTGAAGTTCCCTAAAGGTATCGGCAAAGCCCGCCGCCAAAAGCTCCGAAAATTTTTGCCGCTCTTCGTCGGTAAAGCCGGCGTTGTGCCTGTTTGTTTTCGGATTTTTAAGATCTGTTTCCTTATGCGCCACGTTTAAGTCGCCGCAAACAACAACAGGCTTTTTCCCGTCCAACTTTTGCAAAAATTCGCGAAAAGCGTCATCCCACGTCATGCGATAACTTAGGCGCAACAATTCGCGCTGGGAATTTGGCGTATAAACCGTGACAAAATAAAAATCCGCAAATTCGGCGGTGATAACTCGCCCTTCATGGTCATGTTCGTCAATGCCCATGCCATAGGTCACGGACAAAGGTTCAGTTCGCGAAAAAACAGCCGTGCCGGAATAACCTTTTTTCTCCGCGCTGTTCCAATATTGCCTGTAACCCTTTAATTCCAAAATGGCTTGGCCTTCCTGCATTTTTGTTTCCTGCAGGGCAAACACGTCCGCCGCCAAATTGTGAAAGGATTCCATAAAATCCTTTTTAAGACAGGCTCTAAGCCCGTTTACGTTCCACGAAACAAATTTCATAAGCCGACCCCGCAAATTCGCAATTTGTAATTTTTTCCAATTATAACCCGCGTCAATATTCTTGGCAAGAAAAACAAACGCCCTCGCCTCCCGCAAAATATTTTTTGCCGCCCCGTAGGAAATGGGCAATTCATGTCGAAAACAAAAGGCAAAAGGCGACGAACATTCGTTGCGTTTCGGATTTATTTTATAGGGGGAGAAGGTGTTTTTTGATGCGGCAAAAAAGCATAAAAACATTGTTTGTAATAAGCATTGTCGTGTTGACGGGCATACTTTTGGCCATACAAACGTTCATTAACGTCCGTCAGTTCAAAATCGGCATGGAAGAGCAGGTAACAAAAACCCTTGAGGCGCAGGCGGGAGAAATAGCCGGCGAATTAAACACGCGGCTTTTGAACGTGGGGCAAAAAACCGCAGGCCTTGCCTTGGCGGTTTCAAGCGTCAAAAGCTACGACAACGACGTTCTTTTTTCCGTTGCGGACGGTTTTATCAAGTCGGATAATTTAATCATCGGCAGCGGCTTTTGGTTCGAGCCGAACGCCCACGCCGACGGCGAACCTTTCTACGGGCCATATCGCACCCGTGACGGCGGCCAAATTACCCTCACCATGGACTACAGCACCGCCGAATACAATTACTTTTCTTTTGAATGGTACAAAAACGCCCTAAAAGACGTGGGCAAAGTCGCATGGACAGGGCCGTACCTTGATGACGTTTCGGGAACAACCATGCTGACAAGCGCGGCGGCCTTCACGAAAAACGGCGCGAACGCCGGTTGCGTCACCGTCGATATAGGCATAACGGAGCTTGAAGAGTACATCAAAAAGATAACCATCGGCTCGAACGGTTTTGCCTTCTTGGTGTCTAAGGACGGTTATTATCTTGCCTACAAAGACGACGCTAAGAACATGAAAAAGAAAATAACCGAAGAGGGCGGCTCTCTTGCCGCCTTGGGCAACAGCATCGTCAACGCCGACAAGATTATCCACACCGAAAGCGAAGATTTTGGCGAGGACAGTTTCATTTTGACCGCCCCCCTTGCCCTTGACAACATGAAACTTGTCTTGGTGGCGCCAAAGAGCGACTACAACGGCACAATTACGGCGGCAATATGGACGGCGGCGGTTATGAGCCTTTTGGTGATGATTATTCTTTGCGCCGCCATGATTACCATATTTAACCGCAAGGTGCAAAGCCCCATTGCCGACCTTGTGGACACGGCGGGCAAAATTGCCGGCGGCGACCTTCGCACCATGCCCCAACAAACAACCGAGGACGAAATGGGGCGTCTCTCCTATTCCCTTGGCGATATGGTGAAAAATCTGCGGGAGGTTATCGGCAAAGTCAACAACATGAGCCAACAGGTGGCGGCGGCCAGCGAAGAGCTCACCGCCTCAAGCGACGAATCGGCAAAAGCTGCGGGGACTGTGGCCGAATCCATAACGATTATAGCCGAGGGCGCAAAGGTGCAGGCCGACGAGGCCAACGGCGCAATGGAAACGGCGCGAATCGGCGCAAAGAACGCCGCAGATGCCAAAGAACGCGCCATGGTGGCCGCCCAAAGCGCACGAAACGCCAAAAAGAGCATTGAGGCGGGCAGAAAGGCCATTAAAGATGCCACGGAAGAAATGAACGGCATCACCAAAAGCACCGCCGATATTGAAAAAGCTATCAACAAGCTTGAGGTGAGCGGGCAAAAAATCGCCGAAATCGTCAACATGATAACGGGCATCGCCGAGCAGACAAATTTGCTCGCCCTTAATGCCGCAATCGAAGCGGCGCGAGCCGGCGAAGCGGGCAGAGGGTTTGCCGTCGTGGCCGACGAAGTGCGAAAACTTGCCGAATCCTCCAGCATTTCAAGCCAACAAATCACCGAACTTGTAAAAGCCAACGTTACCGATATGCAAATGGCGGTGGCGGCAGGAAAGGCCGGCGCAGAAAACGTGGAGCGCGGCATAAAGGCCGTGGGCGCGGCGGACGATGTCTTTGGCGAAATAGTGACCACCATTGAGCAACTTGTGAGCGACAGCGAGTCAATCGCCGCAGTGGTAGGCAACATGGCCCAGCAAAACGAGCAGATGCTAAGAGCCAGCGATACTATTTTGCAAACCAGCGACAAAAACGCAGCCGAAGCAAGCGCGGCGCAAAACGCCACGGAAATTCAATCCTCCGGCATGAGAGAAATTGCCGAAGCCGCCAAGAGCTTGGCCACCCTTGCCGGCGAACTTTCGACGCAAATGAAAAAGTTCAAAGTGTAAATTTGTGTAAATTTGTCAAAAAATTTATATGTGCAAAAATACAAAATTGTGTTATAATTGCGAAGGTTAGAATTTTATATACATAGGGGGTAATATCAATGCCGTTAGTCGGAACAAAAGAAATGTTTAAGAAAGCCCATGAGGGCGGCTATGCCATCGGCGCGTTCAACGTCAACAACATGGAAATCGTGCAGGGCATAACCGATGCCGCCGCCGCGCTCCAATCGCCGGTCATTCTCCAATGCTCGGCGGGCGCAAGAAAATACGCCAACTCCCACTACCTCGTTCACCTCGTGAAGGCCGCTCTTGAAATAAGCGACATTCCCATTGCGTTGCACCTTGATCATGGCGCGGATTTCGACATTTGCAAATCCTGCATCGACGACGGGTTCACTTCGGTCATGTTCGACGGTTCTCATTATGATTTCAAAGAGAACATCGCCAAGACCAAAGAAGTCGTAGAGTACGCCCATGCCCATGGCGTTGTTGTAGAGGCCGAGCTTGGCAAGTTGGCCGGCATCGAGGACGACGTTAAAGTAGCGGCGCATGACGCAGCCTACACCCAGCCCGACGAAGTGGAAGAGTTCGTAAAGAGCACCGGCGTGGATTCCTTGGCTATCGCTATCGGCACAAGCCATGGCGCTTTTAAGTTTAAACCCGAACAATGCACCAGAAACGCCGACGGCGTTTTGGTACCGCCCGAACTTCGTTTCGACATTTTGGAAGAAATCGAAAAACGCATCCCCGGTTTCCCGATTGTTCTCCACGGCGCATCTTCGGTCATTCCCAAGTATGTCAAAATCATCAACGCCAACGGCGGCAAACTTGACGACGCTGTGGGCATCCCCGAAGATCAGCTCCGCAAAGCCGCCAAATCGGCAGTTTGCAAAATCAACATCGACTCCGACTTGCGTTTAGCCATGACAGCGGGTATCCGCGAGCACTTCGCCGCTCATCCCGAGCATTTCGATCCGCGTCAGTATGTTGCCGACGGTCGCACATACATCAAAGAGTTGGTCGAACACAAGATTAAAGAAGTTTTGGGTTCGGACGGCAAAGCTCCCGAGATTATGCAGCTTATAAAAGGCTAAAATTTTCGACGAACAGACAAATAAAAGCCGACACAAAAAGGCTGTTGCCCAAGCGGTGAAAACCCTTAGGCAACAGCCTTTTTTGTTGGCGCGACAACTCTCATTTCCATACTGCTTTTCATACTAATCCTCGATAAAAATTTAAGGCAGCCTCTAAAAACTCCCTCCGTCAGCCCTGCGGGCTGCCACCTCCCTCCATGAGGGAGGCTCAGCCCTCCTCTTGGAGGAGGGTGTCGGCGTAGCCGACGGGAGGAGGTATAAAAAGAGTTTTTAGAGATGCCCAGTAGTATCAGGCAGCCTCTAACCACCCTCCGTCGCTTATCCTTGAATAAAAATTCATTAAACGAGTTTTTAGAGATGCCCTCAATTTAACAGTAGTATCAATCGTTATGCATTTCGGCGGGGCTTCTGTATGCATCGGTATGCAAGTACTCGCGCCAAACTATTGCGCCGTCTTTGGCATAGACGCGATAAACGTCCGGGTGTAACCGCGTTCCCTCATTTTCAAGGTAAATACTGTTGCCGTTTAGGTCTGCCCATGTGCCAAGAACAAACACAGTGAGGGAATTATCGTTCACGCTTGACTGTAAATATACGTTATGAGGGTACGGGTTTTGAAACTGGAAATCCAACAGCCCGTCCGCCACTGTGGCATCGCGCCCCGGCGGGCAATAAAGCGAGGGATAATAATGAGGCGTTCGCATGGTGCTGTTTAGCCCCGCCAACAAAATCGCGTTATAAAGAGTGGAACTAACCTGACAAACGCCACCGCCCACATCTTGCTCCAGCCGCCCGTCGATAAATACGCCGGCATCTTTGTAGCCCGCATCCCGTGTACGCCTGCCGACGGCAGTGTTAAAGGAAAACACCGCCGCGCTTTTCACCAAAACACCGTTTAAGTGTGAGGCCGCAATAGCGATATTGTCCCCCCTGTCGCCGGGAGAAAAATATGTTGTGTATGACGCAAGTATACTGTCAATGGTAGCAATGTCGGCATCGGTGACAAAGGGCATTATATCGTCCGGGGCAATTTCAAGAATAATCGGCGTTTTTAGCGCGGTAATCTTCGGGGCAAGTTCCTCGGCGATAGGCTCGATTTTCAAGTTCTTGCCGATAATTCCGTTGGTTCTGAACACCTGCCCGTTATAATCTAACGACACAAAAGCATTTGCAGGTTCGCGGCGAAGTTGGGCGGCAATTTGCACAAGTTTCGTATTAAGCGCATCCCCGTCAAAAACAGCCCCCAAGGTTATGAATCGCCCGTTTAGCCCCACTAATACCTGTTCTTTTAAATTTTCCCAAAAACTTTTGCCGCGCCCAAGATTATAGGCTTCGGCGGCGGCTTGTTCGGTGGCGGCTTTTATGTGAAGTTCCGCCGGAGAAAACATCCATGTTTGTTCGCCGTATTTAAGCGTTACGGTGTCAGCGGGCAAGCGTTCGGCGGCGATTTTTTCAAAAAAATTCTCCGTTTCCTCTTTGGTCAAGCCTTCTAAAGGGCTGCCAAAGGCAGCGACCCCGGGAATAACCCTGCCGCTTTCGGCAAGGGAATATGAGCCGGCGGCGATACTCGTCGCCACAAGCCCCAACGTCACCGCCGCCGCGCCGAAAATTTTCAGCGATGATTTCAATACTTCCATGTCGATGCTCCATCTTAAAAAATTATTTGCCCGGCACAAGATCCTTGTCATTAAGTTCGCCGTTTTTGGCGCGCTCGGCAAATTCGGCTGTTGCGGTAAACAACACGTCGCTTGATGAATTTAGCGCTGTTTCGCACGAATCCTGCAACACGCCGATTATAAAGCCCACGCCCACCACCTGCATGGCAATATCACTGCCGATGCCAAAGGAGGCACAGGCAACGGGTATCAAAAGGAGCGAGCCGCCCGCAACACCGGACGCGCCGCACGCGCCCACCGTTGAAATAACCGATAATAACAGTGCTGTGGGAAGGTCTATGTCAAGCCCCACGGTATGCGCCGCCGCCAATGACAACACGGCAATGGTTATGGCCGCGCCGCTCATGTTTATGGTCGCGCCCAAGGGAATTGAAATGCTGTACACATCTTCGTTTAGACCCAACCGTTTGCAAAGCGACAAATTAACGGGAATGTTGGCCGCGCTACTACGAGTGAAAAAGGCATAAATGCCGCTCTCGCGCAAGGTGGCTAAAACCAGCGGATAAGGGTTTCTTTGCAAAAAGAAAAAAACAATGATGGGGTTCATTATAAGAGCCACGGCAAAGAAAGACCCCAAAAGCACCCCTAAAAGTTTGGCATATACCAAGAGTGCCGACAGGCCGCTTTCGCCTATTGCGCTCGCCACCAAGCCCATTATGCCAAAGGGCGCAAAACGAATGACCCATTGAACAATTTGGGTTATGGCCTTGGATAAATCAGCCAGAAAATTCTTTGTACCCTCCGATGCGCCATGAAGGGCAAGACCGGCCAAAACAGCCCATGCCAAAATGCCGATGTAGTTAGCGGTGGTGAGGGCGTGAATCGGGTTATCAACCACGCTTAAGATTAGATTGTGCAAAACTTCCACAATACCCGAAGGCGGCGAAATTTCCGCGTCGCTCATTTTTAACGCCAGAGTCGTGGGAAAGGCAAAAGAAAGCACCACACCAACCAAGGACGCAAGGAACGTGCCGATAACGTAAAGTTTTACGATTGGTTTCATGGACGAATTTGCATCCGCACTTTTTTGCGCCATTGCGTTCATTACCAAAATAAAAACCAAAATGGGCGCGACACCCTTTAGGGCTTTTACAAACAAGTCGCCGAACACAGAGACGACAGGAATAGCCCCCGGCGCAAAAGACGCGATTATGATACCGATGACAAGCCCCAGCGCAATGAGCTTTATAAGGGCGGTTTCCTGATATTTTTTTCCTATGTTGTTAAGCAAAAATAAATCCCTCCCGAGTAACATTTTATGGGCAAATTGCCCCGCTACAGTATAACGCAGGAGAGATTTTAGCGCAAGAAAAACCGTTGATGATGACTTTTACCCGCAATTTGCAAAGTTCACCGCTCGTTTAATTTGCCGGCAAGCTAAGGCAATATGACAAATACTCCGCGTCATTCATCTTTGACGAAACTATCGCGTTTTCAATGGCCTTTGCCATGACTTCGGCCGCCAGCGTACCCACCATGTTGACATCGGCATCAACCAACGTGCCGCATGAAGATGCATAGATAGTGTCGCCGTCGGCAAG
>CAJOQC010000065.1 GCA_905236785.1 uncultured Selenomonadaceae bacterium | reverse complement strand
TTATGTTCTTTCTTTGACATATATGATACATAGCAAACTGTAACTCGGCGACGGGAGGAATACCATTTGGAGCGAGTATTGGGGCAACGATACGAACTGCAAGAATTTGTCGGCGGCGGAGGAATGGCCGACGTTTATAAAGCCAAGGATCTTTTGCTCGACCGCACGGTGGCGGTGAAAATTTTGCATGAAAGTTTTCGCAATGACGAAGAATTTATCGGCAAATTCCACTTTGAAGCCAAAAGCGCGGCCAAACTGTCCCACCCGAACATCGTGGGCATTTACGACGTGGGCATAGACGGCAACGACCATTACATAGTTATGGAATATGTGCGGGGTGACACACTAAAATCCCACATTAAGGAAGGGCAAAGCCTAAGCATAAAAAAAGCCCTCGACGTGGCGCGGGAAATTGCCGACGGGCTTGCCCACGCCCATGCCAACAACATCGTGCATTGCGACATAAAACCCCACAACATATTGATGACGGACGCAGGACACGCCAAAGTGGCGGATTTTGGCATCGCCCGTGCCGTGACGGAATCAACCATGACCTACAGCGGAAACGTGGTGGGTTCGGTGCATTATTTTTCCCCGGAACAGGCCAAAGGCTCGTTTATAACGCCAAAGTCCGACGTGTATTCCTTGGGCGTGGTGCTTTATGAAATGCTGACGGGAAAATTGCCCTTCACTGGCGAAACTCCCGTAAGCATCGCCATGAAACATTTGCAGGAAACGCCGCCGCCCCTTCGTCAGTATAACTATGCAATCCCCCCCGTGGTGGAGGCTGCGGTGATGAAGGCCTTGGCCAAAGACCCGGCGCAACGCCCCACCGCCGCCGAATTTTCCGCCGACTTGGCGCAGGCAGAGCAAATGATTGACAGCAACGTTGAGGACGTTTTTGCCACAAAGATAATTTCCGCCGACGAAGCAAACGAAATAGCAACGGCAAGCAGGAGAGCGGACGAAAGAAAAACGCCGACGAAAACTTCTTCCGTGGGCAAAAAAATATTTATCGCCGGCCTGTTCGCGGTCTTAATCGCAGGATTTTGCGTGGGGCTGCTGTTCTTCGGTAATTTCTGGAGTCAAGAGGAAGTGGCCGTGCCGGACGTGGTAGGCAAACAAATGAGTTTGGCGCGGCAGATTTTAGAGGACGAACACCTGCGGGTCAATGTGGCGGAAACTTATGATGCCAACATTCCCGCCGGGCAGGTTGTGTCCCAATCGCCGGATCCGGGGTCTAAGGTAAAACTGCGACGGCTTATAACAATCACCGTCAGCAAAGGCGGCGAAAATTTGGAAATGCCGGAACTTAACGGCCTAACTCGCGCCGATGCGGAAGCGAAAATCAAAAAAATGGGTCTTAAACTGGGCGCGGTGTACGAAAAATATTCCGACGAAGAAGCGGGAACGGTGGTCGGCCAAGACCCACGCCCCTCAATGAAAATCGTAAAGGGCGAAACGGTTGACATCACCGTCTCCAAGGGCAAAAAGGAAGAGAAAAAGCAAAAAGTAACCGTGCCGAACTTGACGGGCGGAACACTCCAAGCCGCCAAAGGCAGCATTGTTAACCGCAAACTTTCCGTCGGAACGGTGACGAAAAAGGGCAGCAATCAAGCCGAAGGCACTGTGATAAGCCAAAGCCCCTCGGCGGGCAGCGAAATAGAGGAAGGCTCGGAAATTGATTTAGTCGTCGCCGAACCCATGCCCAAAACCGACGTCTCTCCCGAAAACAGCAACACAAGGGAAAACGATAGCGCAAAAGCCGCCGCGCCCAAAGCCAAGACCGAAGGCGATGCCGCACCGCCCCAACTTGACGACGGCGGCAGCAAGAGCCTGTAGGCAGGTGGCAAGTATGCCCGCAGGACGAATTACGGAAATTTGCGGCGGATTCTTCTACGTCGATGTGGGGGGCAAGATTATTCCCTGCAAACTGCGGGGCAAAGTGAAAAAAAACCGCGATGTTTACGCGGGGGATTTTGCAAGTATCGAAATTTTGCCCGACGGCGCGGGGGTAATCGAACATATCGACGAGCGGCGCAATTTGTTAAAGCGGCCGCCGGTGGCCAACGCGAACAATATTGTGGTGACGGTGGCCGCCAAAGAGCCGGATTTTCACCCCCTTCTTATAAACCGCTTTTTGATTTTGGCGGAGTATTCAAAAGCCAAAAAAATTATTGTATGCGCCAACAAAATCGACCTGTTGCCCGCCGAAAAACAGCCGGAGTTTCTCTCTCTGTACGAAAAAATCGGCTATAAGGTTCTTCGCGTATCGGCGCGGGAAAACAGGGGGATAGACGAACTGCGAAGCGAACTTGCCGATGGCATTTGCGTGTTCATGGGCGCGTCGGGGGTTGGCAAGTCCTCCCTTATAAACGCCCTTTGCCCCGAATTTAACCGCGAAACGAACACGGTGAGCGAACGGACAAAACGAGGGCAACACACCACAAGAACAGTGCGGCTCTTAAACTTTGGCGCAGGCTATATCGCCGACACTCCGGGGTTTGGTGCGGCAGACACGGCAAGCATCCCGAAAGAAGAACTTGCCGCCCTTTTTCGCGAATTTACCACATATTTTGACCGTTGCCGCTTTAAGCCATGTTCGCATACCCATGAGCCTGACTGCGCGGTGAAAAGCGCCGTTGCCGAAGGGCTTATCGCCGTCGAACGCTACGACGCCTATATTGATATGATGAAAAACTACAAATAAGGAGATGTTTACCTAAATGATAAAAATAGCTCCGTCGATTTTATCGGCAGATTTTTCCTGTCTTGGCGATGAGATAAAGAAAGTGGCGGATGCCGGCGCGGAGTATGTGCATATCGACGTTATGGACGGAACTTTCGTGCCGAACATTACCCTTGGTTCGCCGGTGGTGAAATCCGTTCGCAAAGTTTCGGATATAGTTTTTGACGTGCATCTTATGACGGAACACCCGGAGACGCATATCGCCGAATTTGCCGACGCAGGGGCGGATATAATCACCTTTCACAGCGAAGCGGCGCGGCACGCCAACAGGATAATCCAACAAATTCATGACCACGGGTGCAAAGCGGGCATCGCCCTAAACCCCGGCACGCCCCTTGTAATGCTGGAGGAACTTTTGGAATATGTTGACATGGTTCTTCTTATGACGGTGAACCCCGGCTACGGCGGGCAAAAGTTCATAAAAACAAGTTTGGATAAAATTTCCATACTCAAGCACACTCTTGAGGACAACGAACTTGATATTGACATCGAAGTTGACGGCGGCATCAACGCCGAAACATCAAAGGCCGTAAGAGAGGCAGGGGCGAACGTTCTTGTGGCCGGCTCGGCTGTTTATGGGCAGGCGGACGTTGCCGCCGCTATAAAGGCAATTCGCGGCGAATAGAAAAAAGGTGAAACTTATGGCAGAAATCAGCCTTGAAAAATTGATGCAACAACGAAAGGACGCAGAAGGGGCAAACTTAACACCCGTGGACGAAGAAACCGAAAAAGCGGCCATCGAAAAGGTCGTGGCGAAAATTACTCCCGAAGAACGGCGGCTCGTTGACGAGATAAAAGACAAAATCGACCTTACGGACACAAGCGCGTCCCTTGCCTATGGTTCGGCGGCGCAAAAGGATATTGCCGACTTTTCCGACACTATTTTGTCCGGGGTTCGCGCCAAGGAAGCGGAGGATATAGGCGCGCTGCTTGGGGAGCTTTCCGGCAAAGTAAAATCTTTGGAAGCCCCGGAGGACAAAAGTTTTATAAAACGCCTGCCCCTTATCGGTTCGTTGGTTGACAAGGGCGAAAATATGCTCGAAAATTACGAGAAACTTTCAACCCGTATCGACAAAATTCAGAGCAGCCTTGAAAAGGCCAAACAACGCATGATGAAGGACGTGGTGATGTTTGACAATCTCTACGACAAAAATCTGCAATATTTTAAGGCGTTGCAACTTTACATTTTGGCCGGGGAAGAAAAACTAAAGGAAATGCGTGACGAGACACTTCCAAAGCTCCGCGCCGATGCCGCCGCCACAGGCGACCCCATGGCGGCGCAGGTGGTGAGCGATTTTGAAAACAACGTGGACAGATTTGAAAAGAAGGTTTACGACCTTAAACTCAGCAAAACCATCGCCATACAGACCGCGCCGCAAATCCGTCTTATCCAGAACAACGACAAGATTTTGATTGAGCGGGTGCAAACCACCATATACAACACCATTCCCCTGTGGAAAAATCAGGTGGTTATCGCCTTGGGGCTAAAGCGTCAAGGGCAGGTTTTGGGGTTGCAACGCGCCGCCTCCGACGCCACCAACGAACTTCTAAAGCGCAACGCCGCCATGCTAAAACAAACAACAATCGAAACCGCCAAAGAAAACGAGCGGGGCATTGTTGACATTGAAACGGTGAAAAAAGCCAACGAGGATTTAATAAGCACCATCGAAGAAACGGTGAAAATCCAACAGGCGGGGCGCGAAAAGCGAGCGGCGGCGGAAAAAGAACTCCTGCAAATAGAAGAAAAACTAAAAGAAACCCTGCTTGCCCACAGCGGGCGAGGCACGGTTTAATACTGCTCTTCAATTTTTAACGATGAGCAGTACAATATAGGGAAATACATTGAAAAAAAGTCGATTGAAATTGCAGAACAATATCCGCTGGTTGGTGGTGTTCCTGCTTTTTATGATGTGCGTGGTGATTTTTCGCTATGCATGGGTGCAGCTTGTCCAAGGCGGCGAATTGTCGGAGCGTATGCGAAACCAAGTGGGCATCGACTACTCCGTGCAATCCCCCCGAGGCGCGATAATAGACCGCAACGGGCGGGAGCTTGCCGTGTCAACCATGACAAAATCTCTTTTTGTCGACCCAAACCATGTGGAGGACGCAGATGCTTTGGCCACGGATTTAGCGGCGGTAATAGACAAGAGCAAAGAGGATATTTTGGCGGATATTGCCGTTGGCGGCGGCTTTTCATGGGTAAAGCGACGCATGGAGCAATCAGAATACGAAGCGGTGCGCCAAGTTATTCGCGAAAAGTCCTACGGCGCGTGCTTGGGCTTTCGCGACGAGGCCAAGCGTTATTACCCCAACGATATTTTGGCCGCCAATGTCATAGGTTTTGTCGGCACGGACGACAAAGGGCTTGACGGCATTGAGCAAGCCTTTGACAAGTACATAAAAGGCGAAGTGACCGAAGCGTTCCTCTACACCGACCGCAGTTCCACGCCGATTTTGGATTCGATTTTCGCCAAAAAACGCTATCAGGGCGACAGGTGCAAGACCATAGAGCTTACAATCGACAGCGGTATTCAATTTATCGTGGAGCAGGAGCTTGATAAGGCCATGGCCGCCAACAATCCCTTGGCCACAACTTGCGTGGTGCTAAACCCCAAAACCGGCGAAGTCCTCGCCATGGCGCAACGCCCATCCTATAACCCCAATCGCTTTTGGGATTATCAGCCGGAGGTTTGGAAAAATCGCGCCGTTTCCACGATTTACGAGCCGGGTTCTACTTTTAAGTCAATCGTGGCCGGGGCGGCTTTGCAGGAAAAAATCGTTGCGCCGGGGGATTATTACGCCGACCCCGGTTATGTCATGGTGAGCGGCAAAAGAATACAAAACTGGAACGGGGAAAGTTTCGGCACGGTTACTTTTACGGACATCGTAAAAAACTCAATTAACACCGGTTTTGCCCAAATAGGCCTAAAACTTGGCGCGGAAAAACTTACAAACTATGCCAAACTTTTCGGTTTCGGCGAGGTGACGGGCATTGACCTCCCCGGCGAAGAGGCGGGGCTGTTGTTTGAAAACCCCAAAGACATGGTGGATTCGGACATCGCCACCATGAGCATAGGGCAGAGCGTGGCCGTTACGCCGTTGCAACTTGTGACGGCGGTGTCGGCAATCGCCAACGACGGCGTATTGCTAAAGCCACACATCATAAAATCAATCAAAAACGCCGACGGCACAACTTACAGCGAAACCCAACCCGAAGAAGTGCGCCGCACCATTGACTCAAGCACGGACAAAACATTGATGAGCTTGCTTGAAGAAGTCGTGGCCACGGGCGGCGGCGGCAAAGCTAAGGTGAAGGGCTATCGCATAGCGGGCAAAACGGGCACGGCGCAAAAAATTCGCGACGACGGCGCAGGTTATATGGACGGGCATTATATTGCATCCTTTTGCGGTTTTGCGCCGGTGGAAAATCCGCAGGTTGTGGTCTTGGTCATAATCGACGACCCCCGCGGGACTTTCTACGGCGGGCAAATAGCCGCGCCGGTGGCGGGAAGCATTTTTTCAAAAATTTTCCGTTATCTTCGCATTGAACCCTCCACGGACGTTTTCGCCGACGAGGAAAGCGAAGAAAACAAGCCAAAACCAAAACCCCAACGCAAAGTTTACAACGGCCCGCCCGTGCCAAACGGCAAAGTTGTGATGCCGGACTTCTACGGCAAAAGCATTCGCGAGGCGGCGCAGCTTGCCAACGAAAACGGCTTGGTGTTTGACAGCGAAGGCTCCGGTTTTGCCTCAAGCCAAAGCATTGAGGCCAATACCATAGTAAACCAAGGAACAAAAGTCACCGTGTATTTTAGTCCATAAATAAAAAAAGTCGTCCAATGATTGAACGACTTTTTTATTTTTAGCCTTACGGGAAAACATTATTTGCCGAAGTATCTGTCATGCAAGCCCTTAAAGCCGCAACCATGCCGCGCCTCGTCCTTGGCCATTTCATGAACCGTGTCATGAACCGCGTCAAGGTTGAGCTTTTTGGCCAAAGTTGCCAAGTCTTTCTTGCCGGCGCAAGCGCCATGTTCGGCGGCGATACGCAACTCCAAATTTTTCTTGGTGCTGTCGGTTAAAACTTCGCCCAACAGTTCGGCAAATTTTGCTGCGTGTTCGGCTTCTTCAAAGGCGTAACGCTTAAAGGCATCGGCGATTTCCGGGTAGCCCTCGCGCTCGGCCTGACGGCTCATGGCAAGATACATACCCACTTCCGTACATTCGCCGGTAAAATTCATGCGAAGTCCGTCTAAAACTTCTTTGTCAACGTCTTTTGCCACACCGACGCGATGTTCGTCGGCAAAAACCAAATCGCCGGTCTGCTCGGTAAATTTAGAGGCCGGAGCTTGGCACTGGGGGCATTTTTCGGGCGGCTCGTTGCCTTCATGAACGTAGCCGCAGATACTGCAAACAAATTTTTTCATAGTTAAAGCCCTCCTAAAATATATACACATTCCTTTGCATTATACACTATATTTTTGTTGAAGGGAATAGCCGACGGCAAAATTTTACGAAAATTTTGTTTTGCCGCGCAATTTACCCCTTTCAAATTTTTGCTCAAAATTGGTTTTATTGTTGTTATAACCGCGAAACTGTGCTATTATTACAAAGTTTAGTTCACAAAATAAAAATGAGGTGAAGTTTATGGAACATCAACCGGTGACAACCAATCCATTCATTATCATGCTCATCAATATGACGGTAGTGTTTATCGTTCTGTTTGTATTGATGTATGTTATCAAACTCATTCATTATGTAGACCCCACCAAACCCAAGGAAGAGACTAAGGAGGTAGCTCCTGTTAAGGCTGCGCCGACAGTTGCGCCGGCAGAGCCGGAGCCTGCTTTTTCCGGTATACCCGACGAGACGATTGCCGTTATTGCGGCGGCTGTTGCGGCGGCGGGCATAAGCGGCGAAGTACGCGCCGTGCGCCCTATAAATCGCAACGGCTGGAAATCCTCGGGACGTATGCAGGGCATCGAAAGAATGTAAAATTTCGATAAAGGAGGATGAATATGGAACTTATTAACGCATTTGTGGTATCGTTGCAGTCGGTTTGGTTCGACAGCGGCTTTTCCGCCTTCACGGCGGGCAACGGCATAATGATTGCCGTGGGGCTGGTGCTTTTGTACTTGGCGATTGTGAAAGAATTTGAGCCGTTGCTCTTGGGGCCTATTGCCTTTGGGTGTATCTTGGCCAATTTCCCCCGCACGGGATTTTTTGACGAAATGGGACTTATGATGGCAATTCATTACGGCATTGCCAACGAAATTTTCCCGCCCCTCATATTCCTCGGCATCGGCGCAATGACGGACTTTGGCCCCTTGTTGGCGCGCCCGGCCACCTTGCTTTTGGGCGCGGCGGCGCAGTTTGGCGTGTTTATTTCTTTGGCCGGCGCAATGATTTTGGGCTTTGACGTGAAAGAGGCGGCGGCCATCGGCATTATCGGCGGCGCAGACGGCCCTACGGCCATTTACCTTTCGATAAAACTTGCGCCGCATCTTTTGGGCGCGATTGCCGTTGCGGCGTACAGCTATATGTCCCTTGTGCCTCTCATTCAGCCGCCGGTCATGAAACTTTTGACCACCCAAAAAGAGCGGGAGATTTCCATGGAACAGCTTCGCCCCGTGACGAAGTTCGAGCGGGTTGTGTTCCCCATTGTGGCCACGATTTTTATCAGCTTGCTTTTGCCCCCTATCGCCGCCTTGTTGGGTTGCCTTATGCTCGGTAATTTGTTCCGCGAGTCCGGCGTTACGGACAGGCTTTCCGATACGGCGCAAAATTCCCTTTGCAATATAGTTACGATTTTCCTTGCCACCGGCACGGGCATGACCATGAACGCAGAGAGCTTCTTGGTAAAGGAAACTTTGCTCATCATCTGCTTGGGTCTTGTGGCCTTTATCGGCGGCACGGCGGCGGGCTTAATCCTCGGCAAGATTATGTGTCGCGTGACGGGCGGCAAGATAAACCCGCTCATTGGTTCGGCGGGCGTGTCCGCAGTTCCCATGGCGGCTCGCGTCAGCCAGCTTGTGGGCAGCCGCGCCAAACCCGGCAACTATCTTTTGATGCATGCCATGGGTCCTAATGTGGCGGGTGTTATCGGTACGGCAGTTGCCGCCGGCACCATGCTTGCCATGTTAAAATAATTTTATTTTGGGAAGCACTTGCAAAAGGCGAGCGGAAAATTTCCGTTCGCCTTTTTTTGGAGGGAGCGAATGTCATGGCATCGGTTGACGCTAAACCGCGCATAACGGTGCTTGCCACCGGCGGCACAATAGCGGGGCGGGCAAACTCCGCCGCCGCCACCGCAGGGTATAAAGCGGGGGTGCTTACCGTCGAAGAACTCATAAACTCCGCGCCGCCCATAAAGGATTTTGCCCGCCTAAGGGCAGAACAGATTGCCAACATCGACAGCAAGGACATGACGGGCGAAATTTGGCTGAAACTTGCACAGCGTATAAACGAACTTGCTGACAACAATGACGCAGACGGTTTTGTGATAACCCATGGCACGGACACCATGGAAGAAACGGTGTATTTTTTGAATCTCACCGTAAAAACAAACAAACCGGTCGTTCTTACGGGAGCCATGCGTCCGGCTACGAGCCTTGGCGCGGATGGCGCAATGAACCTTCTTAAAGCCGTGCGGGTCGCCGCAGACACAAACGCCGTCGGGAAGGGCTGTATGGTGGTTATGAACGACGAAATTCATGCCGCCCGCGACGTAATCAAGTTTGACACGCAGAACGCGGCCGCTTTCAAAAGCCCCTTGGTTGGTCTGCTGGGGCGAATTGACAACGGCGTTGTTGATTTTTATCGCGAGGCGCGCAAAATTCACACCGTCAAAACGGAGTTTGACACGAAAAACGTCACCAAACTGCCGAAAGTCTACATCATCTGCGGCCATGCCGACGACGACGGCGCACTTGTAAAGGCGGCTACGGAAATCGGCGCAAAAGGAATTGTATACGCGGGAACGGGCAACGGCAGCGTTCACTTTGCCGCCGAAAAAGTTTTGGCGCAGGCCGCAAAGTCGGGGGTTGCGGTGATACGGGCAACAAGAGTGCCGATTGGCGCGGTTATCCCCGCCGAGCAGTCATACATTGACGCAGGTTTTATCGACAGCGGCACTCTTTCGCCGCAAAAGGCGCGAATACTGTTGCAGTTGGCGCTGCTGAAAACCGCTGATTTTGACAAAATAAAAGAAATGTTTGGCAAATATTAA
>CAJOQC010000064.1 GCA_905236785.1 uncultured Selenomonadaceae bacterium | reverse complement strand
GGTATCCTTCCAACCTGCCTCATCCAACAATTTGGCCGCCCGCTCGGGGTTATAAGTGTTGGGGTCTTTTAACTGATCGAAGCCGTAATCCAAAGAAGGCGGCACAGGCGCACTGCCGGGAATGAAAGTCCCCTTAAGCAAAACTTTGTTGTACGTTTCGCGATCGCACCCGGCTATCAAAGCGGCGCGAACTTTTGGGTCGGCCAATATACGCCCCGGGTTTTGATTAAGACGCGCCAACACATCCCGCAGGGAAGCAATTTCATCAATTTGAAATTTGTCGTTGTTCTTAAATACGTCTATATCCCCCGCCGCAATATTGACGGCAACATCAACATCGCCGGTCTGCAAAGCCATGGCGCGAGTGTTGGGGTCGTCTATGGACGGAATTTCTACCTGCTCATAAGGCACTTCGCCGCCCCAATAGTTGGGGTTTTTCTTCATGACGGCGCGTTCCTTAACAAAGGACTCCACCATGTAAGGGCCGGTGCAAACAGGTCCCTCCTTGGCAAAATTGCGCCCTTCCTCCTCGGCTTTTGTGTCAACAATCAAAAACAAAGGGTCGGCCAAATATCCGGGCATACCGGGCAGAGGTTCTTTCGTCGTTATGATAAGATTTTGCCCTTCGGCTTTCATCTCGGCATATTGGAAGAAAGTAGTGGCGCGGGAGCATTTGGCAAACACGCGCTCTAAGGAGGCTTTAACCGCCTCGGCCGTCAAAGGATTACCGTTGGAGAACTTTACGTTGTCGCGAATCTTAAAAGTCCAAGTGAGTTTATCCTCGGATACTTCCCATTTTTCCGCCAACCACGGCTCTACGTTCATCTTATCGTCAAATTTGGTAAGCCCTTCGCCCAAGCCGTAACGCACCACCACCCACGCAAAATAATTCTCGGTTGGTTCTAACGTATCGGCAAAGTTCGTCACGCCGACTTTCAGCACACCGGCATCCCCGGAGGCGCTTTTTGCGCCGTCGCCGCCGCAACCTGCGATAATCCCCGCCGTCATAACGCAACAAAGGCCGACGCTCAATGTCTTTATGAGCTTTTTTAACCCGCTGTTTTTCATGTTTTCATTCTCCTTTATTTTATACTCATACACTTCTTAACGGTTAGTATTATCATGGCGTGGGTCAAGCAAGTCCCGCAGACTGTCGCCCCACAAATTAAAAACTGCCACCACAATAAAAATTGCCGTTCCGGGGTACATCATAAGCCATGGCGCAGTTTGAATGTACTGCCGCCCTTCGTTAAGCATAAGCCCCCACTCCGGCGTGGGCGGTTGCGCGCCAAAGCCCAAGAAAGAAAGGCCGGCTATTTCCATCATCATAGTGCCTATGTCCATAGCCCCGGTGATAACCACCATCGGCAAAACATTCGGCAGAATGTGCCGCCGCAAAATGTCCTTGGTACGCGTTCCGTTCACCTGCGCCGCCAAAACAAAATCGCTGTGCCGCAATTTTATGACCAAACTGCGCACCAACCGCGCATACTTTGCCCAAGACACGGTCAGCAACGCCAATATCGTGTTGACTACGCTCCCGCCCAAAATTCCGGCGATGGCAATGGCCAAAACCACCCCCGGAAAGGCCAACATCATATCGGCAAAACGCATAAGTACCGTTTCGATTTTGCCGCCGAAATAACCCGATACAATGCCCACGAGAGAACCGACGGCGGCGATTAACACGACGAGGCAGATAGTCATAAACAACGACACCTGTGTTCCGGCAATAATTCGCGACAAGGTATCTCTGCCCAATTTATCCGTCCCCAAAAGATGTTCTGCCGACGGAGTTTGCAACACGTTTTTCATGTTCCCCGCCATGGGGTCTTGCGGCGCAAGGTAGGGCGCGAAAATCGCCACCGCCAAAATAAGAACAACCAACGCCGTATAAAGGGAAAACAATTTGTGTTGTCGCGCAAATTCAAATTTGTCAGCCATCCGCCTGTTCCCCCTTTCGGAGTTTCGGATCAAGATAAGCGTAGGACAAATCCACCAAGAAATTTATTACCATATAAACTATAGCAATCCACAGTACAAAACCTTCCACCAAGGGATAATCGCGCATCATTATGGCATGAACGGCGGTGTTGCCTATGCCCGGCCACGAAAAAACAATCTCGATGACAGCCACGCCCCCCAACAGCCAACCTATCGACATACCAAGGAGCGTAATAAGCGGCAACAAGGCGTTGGGCAGTATATGTTTTAACAATATTGCCCGCTCGGATAACCCTCTTGCTCTCGCGCCGATAACGTAATCTTGATGCAATTCGTCCAAAATAACCGTTCGCACCTGCCGAACATATTTGGTGGATTGATAAACAGCCAATGTCAACGCCGGCAATATTACGCCCTTAACCGTTACCGAAGAACTTGTAATGGGAAAAAGCATAAGTTTTAAGCCAAATATATAAAGGAGCATAAGCCCCAACCAAAAATTAGGCATGGAAACGCCGACAAAAGAACAGAACCGCACCAAATAATCCGGCCATTCATTTTGCCGCACCGCCGACCATATCCCCAGAGGCAAAGAGATTATAACCACAAAGACAATCGTCACCGCCGCCAAGAAACAAGTGCCGACAAAACCTTCCGACAACTTTTCCGCCACCGGCTTTTTGGCCGAATAAGACAGCCCCATGTCGCCATGCAACAGGCCGCCCACCCAGTTGGCATATTGAACCAAAAAAGGTTTATCCAAGCCCATTTCTTCGCGGGTTTTTTGCAAAAGTTCCTCGGACACGATGTGATCGCCGGCCTCCAAAACCATGGCCGCAGGATCGCCGGGGGCTATATAGGTGAGGCAAAATGTCAAAAAACTGACGCCGATAAGCGTAACAATCATCTGCAACAGACGATTTCCCAGTCGTTTCACAACTTAAATCACGCTCCCGTCAAAAATACCATCTTACACGCCCGTAAAGTGTCTTGGTATCAAGATTCGTATCCAATGTTTTGCCTTGGAAGTAGAACGCATCCGCCAAAATATTTTTAACGGGAACATATTGCACCCCTAACTCCCAACCTTTTCTATGGTTTTCGGTAAACATTGTTTCGTAAGTAGGCGCAAAAGTTACGTTTTTGCTTATATAACGATAGGCGGCGTGTATTCCCCAAGTGTTGGGCGCGCTCCTTTTTGCCCCTTTGTAGGCGAGTTTTATACTGTGGCTGCTTGGGGCAAAATCCGCTTTGCTGTTTTTGGCAAACGCCCCCGACAAATTCCAATTTTTGTCAAAGCGATAGTTTGCGCCGACAGATACCACGGAGGCGGCATCTTCGCTATTGTTTTTGCTGTAATTTATTACATCGCGGAATCCCTCCGAACCAAAGTGGCGATAGCCCAAGCCGCCGAAAAATTTGCCGCCGTTGTAATTTAATTGCAAGCCCTGATAATTTGCGGCATTATCGCGGGTAAACTCCGCCCCTGCGCCGTTGCCGGTTGTCATGTTCCAACGCCCGGCCTCCAGCACCGCCTGCAATTTGCTGCCAAAGGTAAGTCTTGCGCCGGAAAAGAAATCATCAAGCACCAAACCGTCGTCGTTTGTGCTGTAATTTGACATTTTGCCGACTTCCACGGTAAAATTTTTGTATTTCCCTTCGGCGTAAGCATAAGTAACCTGAACATTTCCCGCAGTGTCGTCCCTAAGATTTACCCTCGTCGTCAACCGGGTTTTTATTTTCCAATGATCGTTCACTTCGGCGGTGGGGAACAGCCGCAATTCGGCGCGGTTCAAATCGTTTTTCCTGCGGTTTTCGTGGCGGTCGCTTTTATATATGTAACGCAACTCGCCTGTCCACTTTACCATATCGGCATTTCGCTCCAAATTAGCGACCCGAACCCCCAAGCTGTTAAGTTCATCGCTAAACTCTGCGGCCAAACGATCCACCAACGCTTTGTCCGTGCCTTGAGGGTGACGACTCATGGCTTTTGCGACCATTTGCGCCATTTCGTAACGGGTAATGCTGCGCCCGCCGCGATATGTGTCGTCCCCGTACCCCTCAATCACCCCGTCCGCCTTAAGCTGCGCCACTGCATCATACGCCCAATGATCGGCGGAAACGTCACTAAAGGGGTTGGTTGCGGCGTTTGCAGTGCCGACAATTCCGCAAGTTAATGCAGCAACCGAAACCGACAATGAAACAACTGCCTTTTTCAAAAAAAACATCTCCTCTGCACTACATATTAGGGACAAAAAAAGCGTCCCTTTCCCTAAAAGACAGGAAAAAAGGACGCATCAAGACAATCGACATATATAAAAGCGCACGCCGACCGCATCGCAAAATCCCCTTCCCCATCACTCGCAGGTAAATACCGAACATATCTCGGTATACAACATAATTTTGTTGTAACGGTGATTGTTAATTAGGCAATTCTCCTGGCTTCAGGTCATAGCTCCTCTCAGCCTTCCCAAAAGGAAAACCTTTCAGTGACATATCAGAGATTCGCTCGCTGTTACAGTGGCGGGACCGCGTCGGCATTGCACCGAACTTCCTTATTAAGTCTTGCGACACCTAACCCAATCAATATTAAATTGTTATGTTGCCATACATTCACTGAAATTGAATTTTACTTTCGATTTATAGTTATGTCAAGTTTTTTTTGGTAAGCCCAATTCCCTCGACCTGTCCCGCGCCGCCAACACCGCTTCTGCCGCCGCGCTTCTAAAGCCGCGTTTTTCAAGCGCAAGCACCCCCGCGCCGGTCGTGCCGGCGGGGCTGGTCACTTTGTCTTTTAAGACGGCGGGGTGTTCCCCCGTGTCCAAGAGGAGTTTTGCCGCGCCCAAAACCGTTTGCGCCGCCATCAAGATAGCGTTTTGCCGCGAAAGGCCCGCCGCCACGCCGCCCTCGGCCAACGCGTCGATCATGAGGAACACGAAAGCAGGCCCGCTGCCGGATAACCCCGTCACCGCGTCCATAAGATTTTCCGCCACGCAGACGGTTTTACCCACGGCGTTAAACAGTTCCTCGGTCAATTTGCCATGTTTTTCTTGGGAATTTTTGCCCAAGGCGTAGGCTGTCATGCCTTCGCCCACGGCGGCGGGGGTGTTGGGCATGGCGCGAACGCAAGGGTTATCGGGGAAAACCTCTTCAATCTTGGCAAGCATAACTCCCGCCATGACCGAAACAATAACCGTATCGGCGGCCACACCCGCCGCGTTTTCCCGCAAAGCCGACGTTGCGTCCTTGGGTTTCACGGCGAAAATCAAAACATTCGCCGCGCCACGAAAAGTTGCCGCGTCGGTCGTCGCTCTTACGCCGTATTTTGCCCGCAGTTCTTCGCAACGCTTTTCCTTATGGTCGGCGACAAAAATATTTTCCCCCGGCAACAAATTACCTGCCAAGCCTTTTATGAGACTTTCGCAAAGCGCACCACCGCCGATAAAACCGATTTTAATGTTTTCCATCATTGCTGTTTAATCCCCCATCTCGTTTGGTTCTTTGCCGTCGGCGGCGAATTTTATACCCGCGCTTTTCCTCAAGAGTTCCGCCGCGTCCATAACCTGCACAGAGGTGGTGAGCCACAGAGCCATTGTCGCAAAGTCGCCTTTTTCATACACATCGGCAAATTCCTCAAACTCATGCACCATTCGATGAGCGTGTTTGTTATTTTCGTGGCGCGTTATTTCGCCCTCGGCGCAAACTTCCACGGACTTTAGTTCGTTTGGCGCACCCTCAACTCTTATATAACCCTTTTCCCCTTGAATGATGATAAAGCATGGCGAGGCCGAATCCTTCGCTCCCACGGAAACAGCGGTAAATCCGCCGTAGCGAAGCACCGCCGCCCCGGAAGTGTCCGCGCCGCTAAAGCCGATATGCCCGAAATAATCCACGGCGGCAGGGCGGCCAAAAAGCGCAATTATAAAATTAAGATTATATATGTTTATGTCGTAGAGCGCGCCGCCGGAGAGCATTGGGTCAAAGGCCGGGGCGACGGAACCGGCAAGATATTTGTCATAACGGCTCGAATACTGGGAATAATTCGCTTGGATAAGGCGTACACGGCCGATTTTCGTCAAATTTTCCTTAACCGCCGCAAAGTTTGGCAAGTGCAAAAGCGTCACCGCCTCAAAGAGGAAAAGTTTCTTTTCATTGGCAAGGGAGGCAAGCTCGGCGGCTTCGGCGGCGGTTGAAGTGAAAGGTTTTTCGCAGATGACGTTTTTCCCCGCCATAAGCGCATCTTTGGCATATTGATAATGGGCGCTGTTCACAAGCCCCACGTAGACAAAATCAATTTCTTCGTCCTTTAACAGTTCGTCATAGTCGGTGTAAACCTTCGGCACGCCAAACTCCGCCGCGAGAGCTTCGCCTTTATCTTTGCTGCGAGGGCGCGCAAAAATTGCCGCAAGCTCCCACCTGTCCGTTTGCTTTATGGCGGCCATGGCCTCCTTTACGATCATGCCTGTACCTAATATAGCTATTTTCATTATTTACTCCTTTTTTATGAATCAGTTGCTGTTCATGCCACACTGCGAATATAGGATTAGTATTAGAGATGCCCTATAGTTACAAATTATCATGCCCAAATACGACTGTCAAGCAAAAAGGGCAAGGCGTATCTCGCCTTGCCCTTTTAATATCCCTTATTAACGATGCCCCCGATGCCGCTGTGGGTTCTTAGGTCATAGGAGCGGACTGCGCTTGTTGTGTGCCGCGACTTGTTAAGCCATGTTTTGGCGCGATAAATAAGCTGCATATCCAAAGGTTTTATCTTGCCGATTAACTCTTGACATTCGTCGCTCTGCCGATAATCGTTGGCGGGCAACTCGCGCATGAGGTTTATGAGGCGGTCGCGTTGCTCCACCAAATCCATGAACAAATCAAAATCTTCCCTGTCCAAGAGTTTCACCATGTCCTGTGTGACAGCAAAATATTTGTGCCACAATTCGGCGGCTTTTTCTTCTGTTTCGTTAAGCATAATGACCTGCCGGTCCTTTCTCGGCGCGAGCTTTTTTCATCGCCTGCATCCATGCGTCCCGAAGTTCCAAAATAATCGCCTTGGCCTCTTCCACCTTGGTGGCGTCGCTTTTCATGTTCCCTTCCACCAATCGGTCGTAGGTGTAATTGTAGAGCGGCATAAGCTGTTTTGATATATCGTACTGCATATCAAGGGTGACGCGGAACTCGGAAATGATGTTCTGCGCTTTTTGCAACGATATGTTTGCCTGCTCGTAGTTGGGCTTTTCCGCTGTCAGGGCTTTTATGCCTTCGTCCATGAATTTCAAGCAACCGTTATAAAGCATGAGGGTCAACGCCTCCGGCGTGGCCGTCAATACCTGCTGTCGCTTGTAGGCCTCAGCCGCATTTATCATTTGATTATCCTCCGTCGAGTGAAATGTAAAATAATTTTGAAAATATTTTTTTCAAAAAGAACGCGCCGATTGCCGAACAACCGGCGCATCCCGCCGCAGGGCTTATGCCCCTACAGAAAGTATTACTGACCCATGATGTAATTCATCTGCATGGTCATCTTTTGAATCATCTGCTCCATGGCATCGTACTTGGCGAAAAGTTTTGTTTCGTAGGCGTTTAGTTGCAGTTGGAAATTGCTCATTCGCGTTTGCCAATTTCTGATGCTGTTGCCCAAGGTGCTGTCGTCGTCCACGGAGGTGGATGTGCCGGCGTAGCTCTTTACCTTCTTCATCGCGTCGGTTACAACGTCGCCCAAACGTTGCGCCACGCCGATTTTTTCAAATTCGTCGTCGGCATCGTCAAGTTTGCCAAAGACCTGATACACGCTGTCCGGCTCGGCGTTTAGGGCTTCTTTCAGTTTAGATTCGTCAAGGGTGATATGCCCATAGGTTTTGTCCACGCTGATGCCAAGGTTAAAGGCCGAATTATATTTGCCGTACACGCCTTCAACGGGAGTAGAGAGAGCTTCGCGCATCTTGCTGATTACGTCGCCCAAAATGTCGTTGTGGTACAAGAGGCCGGATTTTGCCTTTTCGTTCCACTTTTCGATTTGCTCCTTCGTCATGGCGTTTTCTTGGGTCTTGGTGAGGGGCTTGTAGTCGCTGTAACGGGTTTCCGTGTAAAGGTCGTGGAAATAATCGAGCATCTTGTTGTAGTCTTCCACGAAACTTTTCACTTTGTCAATAATGGAACTTGTGTCTTGCGTTACCGTCACCGTTTCCGCCGAAGATGTGGTGTTAAGAAGGGTATAGGTAACGCCGCCCACCGTCAA
Organism: uncultured Selenomonadaceae bacterium; assembly: GCA_905236785.1. Classification (GTDB taxonomy): domain Bacteria; phylum Bacillota; class Negativicutes; order Selenomonadales; family Selenomonadaceae; genus CAJORE01. Next base: position 1,207 of record CAJOQC010000064.1, on the reverse strand, counting down.
GCGGTTGTTGGTGATGGAGTCGGTGTAAGTTTTGCCGTCGATGACCACTTCGCCGTTGCTGCCTGCGGTTTCGTTGTTCTTCCCGGCCTTAAAGGTAATGGGGTCGTCCAACACGCCGTTGGCGGATTTGCCGAGGTTAAAGGCGTTAAACAGAGCCGCCGTGTTCGCCCCGGCGCTCACCTTGTCGTAAACAGTGTCCGTACCCGTCGCGCTCGTGGCGTTGAGATTGAGCTTTTCAATGAGCTTTGCGCCCAAGGAATTGTCTTCCGCCGAAAGGTTGATTTTCGAGTTGGAGCTTGCGGTGCTGGCATCCACAAGGTACAACCGTCCGCCGGCAAGCTGTGCGTTTACGCCGTTGTCTTTAATGGCCTGCACCAAGTTATCCATGGTGGCGGTTTTAAGCTGCTCCGCGTCAAAACTTATGGTATTGCCGTTGACGGTGAAGGAAAGGCCGCCCGAAATATCTTCGCCATGCAACACGTCTTTTAACAGCGTTTGCGTAAGCGCGACGCCGCTTTTCATGTCCGTGTCTACTTTTGATGCTTCGACGAAGGCTTTGTCCGTTGCATCGTCGTTGTCGTTGTCGTAAAGGTAGCCTTCGGTTACACCGGTTTGGTTCTTGGTCGAAAGGGTGTAAGAATCGGCCTCTGCATCGTAAGTAATGGAACTGTCGCCGTTTTCATAAGCACCAGTCTCGGCATTTTTGACATACTGCGTCCCGTTATATTCTATAGTATCGTCATCAACGGTTGTAACGTCGCTCAAATTACTTTCTTTAAGGGTAAAAGTGTCATCGCTTTCTTTTACCAAAGATTTGTTGGCATCAATTTCATATTCGTTCGTCGAGCCGGATTTAAGGGCGTAAGTGTTACCGTTGTATTGAACCGCGCTTTCGGCATCCTGCATATCCGACAAGAACAATTTTCCGTCTTCAAGAGAACGCTCGTAAGTTATGGGGGAAGTAGAAGAAATTTGCGCCGTTGTCGCTTCGCTTGCCACCGTGGCGGCTTCAATCTCTATGGAAATGGTGTTGTCGTTGCCGCCCTCGGAGTTATAAAGCGAAAAAGCATCGTTCACCGAATCGTAACTTGCCCGCACATGGCTACCTACAGCGTTAATTTTCGACGCCAAGTCGTTAAGGGTCACGCCTTCCGCAAGTTCCTTGTAGGTGAAAGAAACTTTGTTCTCCCCTTCGGTAAAAGAAGTT
>CAJOQC010000063.1 GCA_905236785.1 uncultured Selenomonadaceae bacterium | reverse complement strand
CCGCAATTTCCGACAGCATAACCTCCGGGTCTACCGCAACGCCGTTGGCGATGATGTTCTTTGTTCCTTTATAAAGTATGCCCGAGGGCAACAGGCGCAGTTTGTATTCTTCGCCGTTTACCGCCACGGTATGCCCCGCATTGCTGCCGCCTTGATAGCGCACCACAACTTCGGCTTGCCCTGCCAAGTAATCGACAATCTTGCCCTTGCCTTCGTCGCCCCATTGAGTACCCGTTATAACCACCGTTGACATTTGTATTCCTCCAACCGACAATCACAGCCCAAAACGTGCCATAATCATATCCACATTACGCAAGAACCAATTATAATCAAAACACTCCGCAATTTCTTCTTTGGTGAGATATTTTTTTATGTCCTCGTCCTTTTCGATGTTGGCGCGGAAATCCTCTCCGTCAAGCCAACGCTTCATGGCGTTTCGTTGCACCCATTTATAAGCGTCCTCACGCAATACGCCCTTACCCACCACGGCCAACATAAGCCGCTGGCTGTAGATTAGCCCGCCGGTTTTTTCCATGTTCTTTAGCATTGCGTCGGGGTACACCAAGAGCTTATCCACTATATCAGTCAATTTTTGCGTGCAATAATCCACGTTTATGGTGCTGTCGGGCAAAATGACCCGTTCAACGGACGAATGGGAAATATCCCGCTCATGCCACAGGGTTATGTCTTCCATAGCTGCCATGGCGTTCGCCCGCACAAGACGCGCCATGCCCGACACCCGTTCGCAGTTAATCGGGTTGCGCTTATGGGGCATTGCGCTGGAGCCTTTTTGCCCCGGCGAAAAATATTCTTCCGCTTCGCGAATGTCCGTCCGTTGCAAATTACGAATTTCCGTGGCGATTTTTTCTAAGGTGCTTGCGGTTATGGCCAAGGCCGTCATATATTCGGCATGGCGGTCGCGCTGAATGACCTGCGTCGCCAAAGGCACGGGAGTCAGCCCCAACTTTTTGCAAACAATTTCTTCAATGCGCGGATCGATGTTGGAGTATGTGCCGACAGCCCCGGACAATTTACCGACGGCCACAACTTTTTGTGCAGTGGCCACCCGCTCAATGTCCCTGTCAATTTCCGCGCTCCACAGCGCAAGTTTAAGCCCAAACGTCATGGGTTCGGCGTGGATGCCGTGGGTTCTGCCGATGCAGGGCGTGTGCTTAAACTCGGCGGCGCGACGCAACAGAACGGCGCGGAATTTCTTGAGGTCGGACAGAATTATATCCGCGCTTTTTTTCATCATCAGGCAAATTGCCGTGTCCTTTACATCGCTTGAGGTCAGCCCTTTATGAACATATTTCGAGTCGTCGCCGACGTATTCGGCCACATTGGTCAAAAAAGCAATTATGTCATGGTGGGTCACCGCTTCGATTTCTTTTATGCGGTTTACGTCAAATTTTGCTTTGGCGCGAATGTTCTTGGCAGCTTCGGCAGGTATCTGCCCAATCTCCGCCATGGCATCGCAGGCGGCAAGTTCCACGTCAAGAATAGTTTGCCATTCGTTTTCGATTGACCACAAATGACCCATTTCCGGCTTGGTGTATCGTTCTATCATAAAGCGTTATCCCCTTCGCAAACACGTTTAGTATGCTCTTTCTCTTGGTTAATGCGGCAACAATATATCATTTTGGCAAAGTTACTGTCAAGAAGGGTGCTTACTCTTTCGCGTCGCTTGCCAAGATGTTGCGGCAAATTGCGTCCGCCGCCTGTTCTTCCCAAATGTAATTGCCGCTAAAGGAGCCAAAACTCCGTTCGTCGTTGTCTTCGTCCATGGGCAGACCGTTTATTATATACAAATAGCCGTCCTTGGTTTCGGGGTTAAAGAACATGGCGGACAAAAGCCCGTAAGCAACGCCGGTGTGGCCGACAAAATCAAAGACATAATCCTTGCAGACCCGCGCCGAGCTTTTGCCGTCGATTTGATATTCCCCCAAGCCGTAGCTAAGCATCACGCCGCCGTAGGTGTTGCCGTTTTTCTTGTTTTCGTCGTAAACCCAAACTTTATCAATCATCTGCGCCACCGATTCCGGCTTTAGCACCCGACGGTTTTTGTATGTCCCTCCGTTCATCAGCATTACGAGAGCGTGGGACAATTCTTCGGCGGAAATTCTAAGCCCCCCTTGCGGAGAAAAGACTGTGGCGTTCGTGCCGACTTTGTAATTTTTCATGTTGCGGGTGAGGCTGTAGTTATCCGCGTAGGGCACGGGCAAAGTTACCGTTTCCCTGTCGGGGGCGATGTTGCCGTAATTGTCCTTGGTGGCGTGCCATGGGCCGTTTTCGTCCCATTTGCCGTATTTGTCCCGTTTTCTGTAAATCGTCCCCACCGTGGCCAATTCCTTGGCGGTAAATTCGCCGGGGGAGTAGCCGCCTTTTATGTCAAGCTGTTTTAGAATGTGATTTTTTTGATACTTGTCAAAGCGTTCGCCGGTCACTCGTTCGATAATTGTACCCAACACGCCGTAATTTAGATTGCAATAAGAAAAATATTTGCCCGGTGCTTGGCCTTTCGGGGCAAAATGCTCGCCGTTCTCATAGTATCTGCCCGTCGGTTCAAAACATTCCTTTATGCTCTTGTCGGGCGGAACGCTATAGCAGTTGCCGTCGCGCAGGGACGAGATATGCGCGGCCAACATACGCACGGTAATGGGTGTGTCGGGGTAATTTGGATTACGCAGGGTAAAGCCCAAATATTTGCTTGCGTCCGCGTCAAGGTCGATTTTCCCTTTTTCGACAAGTTGCATAATGGTGAACATTGTAAACTGTTTGGACACGCTGGCCAAACGAAAGCGGGTATCCCGGGTAAAGGGCTTGTTGTTTTGTGGGTTGTTATAGTCAATCACGGCGTTGCCGAAAAAATTTTCATAGGCTTCTTCGCCGTTTTTGTACACCATCACGCCGATGCCCGGCACTTTCGTTCCCTTGTCTCCCACCATGTCTTTTAATTCGCGGTCTAAGTTTTCGCTGCCGCCTGTCGCGGCGGCAAAGCAAACATTGGCGGCAAAGCACAACGCCGCCGCGGTTGCGGCTATTATCGAGCGTTTTCTATTTAACACTACGATTCTCCTTTGGTATTGTAATAATTTTCGCTCAAACATTATAACGCCTATCGGCAAATTTTACCACAGGGAAAATTTGTGGTACACAACAAGAGCAAAAGCGATTTATCCCTAAGGAAACACTGCATAAATGAGTTCGTGCCAAAAGCCGAGGGATTTTTTCGGCAGACAAGGAATGACGACGAAGCGTAGTGGTGCT
>CAJOQC010000062.1 GCA_905236785.1 uncultured Selenomonadaceae bacterium | reverse complement strand
GGCTTAAAAAAGCCCTCCTCTTGGAGGAGGGTGTCGGCGAAGCCGACGGGAGGAGGTATAAAATCGAGTTTTTAGAGATGCCCTAAAAACCATTCCCCATGAAACGAGTTTTCATGGGGAATGGTTTTTTTGCAAAAGAAAATTTTAACGACCGACGGAAAAACTTGCGGAAATTAAAAATATTCGGTAAAATTAAAAAACAGTTTTCAAATAGAGCAACGGGAGGCACAGAGAAAATGAAACGTCAGACAGCCAAAGAACCCAAACCCATTTATGTTATAGGCCATCGAAACCCCGACACGGATTCAATATGTTCGGCCATAGGCTATGCCCACCTTAAGCAGGAGTTGGGCGTAAACGCCCTGCCGGCGCGGGCGGGGCAAATTAACCCCGAAACCAAATACGCGTTGGAGCATTTTCGCGTCGATCCGCCCCATTTAATAACCGACCTTTACCCCCGGGTAAAGGACGTGGCCTTGGACTGCCGAATTGTGGTGCGCCAGCATGACACGTTGCGCCGTTTGGGGGAAATAATGCGGGAAAACGACCTAAAATCCATCCCCGTCACCGACAGCAAGGGCGTGTTGGTGGGCATTGTCACCGTCAGCGATTTGGCGCGGCGTTACTTTCAAGAGCTTGGTATGCAAAACCTTGCGGATATGCGGGTTCGTTTCCGCGATATAATCCACGCCACGGACAGCAAAGTTTTGGTCTCCGGCGACGAAGGTGAAACCATAAAAGGCAACGTACGAATTGGCGCGGGGAGCGTTGACACCATTCGCGAAGTGATAAACGAACACGACATCGTGCTTATCGGCGACCGTCACCCGGACACCTTGCGCGTGGTCTTAGAGCAGGGCATTGACTGCATTATCGTCACCGGCAACGGCCAAGTCCCCCATGAAATAATCGAAGAAGCCCAAGGGAAGAATATTTTCGTTTTGTCCTCGCCATACGACACCTACACCTGCGGACGACTCATAAATCAATGCGTACCCGTTCGCCGTATAATGCATGAAAACCCCGTTTGCTTTAAGCCCCTTGATTTGCTCTCGGATATAAAGGGCGCAATGGACGAAACAAATTATCGCAATTACCCCGTCATCGAAAACGGTCAGTTGGTGGGGCTTATCAGCAAAGACAACCTCATGATGCCGGAGCGCGAGCGCGTCATATTGGTGGACCACAACGAGCGCGGACAGGCCGTGGAAGGCATCGAAGAAGCGAAAATTTTGGAGATAATCGACCATCACCGCTTGGGCGGCATCCAAACAAGCGAGCCGATTTTCACCCGTCAAGAGCCGGTGGGCTGCACGGCCACCATCGTGGCGAATATGCATTGGCACAGGGATATTGACATTCCGCCATCCATTGCCGGAGTGTTGTTAAGCGCGATTTTGTCCGACACGGTGCTTTTTAAGTCCCCCACTTGCACCCAAAAGGACAAAGACACAGCCATGCGTCTTGCGGATATTGCCGGAGTTGACGTAAACGAATACGGGCTTAATATGCTAAAAGCCGGCGCAAAACTTGGCAACAAGACCCCCGGCGAAATAGTAAAAACCGACATGAAGGAGTTCTTAATCGGCGATTATCGAATTGTGGTCAGCCAGATTTCGGTCATGGACTTCAAGGAAGTAATGGATATGGAGGACAAACTCATCGAAAGCATGAACGAAGTCTGCAAGAAAGATGGCTTTGACATGAGCATAATGATGGTGACGAACATCATCGAAGAAGCGACGAATTTGCTCTTTACCGGCTCGCCCCGCACGCTTATCGGCGAGGCTTTCAAAAAGGATGCCAGCGGCACTCATGTCTATTTGCCCGGCGTAATGAGCCGCAAAAAACAGGTGATACCGCCCTTGTCAGAGGCCGTTAAACGGATAAATGTGAATTAAATGGATATACTTGACGGATTAAACAAAGAACAACGGGCGGCGGCGGAATGTACCGCAGGGCCGCTCCTCATAATGGCGGGCGCGGGTTCGGGGAAAACCCGCGTCCTCACCTATCGAATAGCCAATCTTCTGCAAAAAGGCGCGTCGCCTTGGCAAATTTTGGCCATAACCTTTACCAACAAAGCCGCCATCGAAATGAAAGAACGCGCCGAAAAACTTATCGGCAAGGCGGCGCGGGACGTGTGGCTCAGCACCTTTCACTCCTTCTGCGCCCGGTTTTTGCGTATGGAGATTGAGCATCTTGAGCCGTATAAGAAAAATTTCGTCATCTACGACACCGCCGACTCCCAGACGCTCATAAAATCCTGCGTGAAGGATGCGAACCTTGACAGCAAATTGTTCGCGGCGGGGGCGGTTTTGGGGGCGATTTCCCAAGCGAAAAACAAAAGCCAAAGCCCCCAAAAAACGGCTTTTCTTGCCATGAGCACTCATGACAAGAAAATTGCCGAGCTTTACGCCGAATATCAACGGCGGCTGAAGGAAAACAACGCCCTTGACTTTGACGATCTTTTGGCGGTTACGGTGGAACTTCTAAAGAAAAATGCCGCCGTTCGCGAAAAGTATCAAGAGCGTTTTCGCTACATTTTGGTTGACGAGTACCAAGACACCAACATGGTTCAGTACGAGATAACCAAACTCTTGGCGGCAAAACACCAAAACATTTGCGTGGTGGGGGATGCGGATCAATCAATTTACGGTTGGCGCGGCGCGGATATAAAGAACATCATGTCCTTCGAGAAGGATTATCCCAATGCCCGGGTCATAAAACTTGAGCAAAATTATCGCTCCACCAAAAATATTTTGGCGGCGGCCAACGCCGTTATTGCCAACAATCAAAACCGCAAGCCCAAAAACCTGTGGACAACCCATGGGGAAGGCAACAAGATAAAACTCTACACCGCCCTTGACGAACGGGACGAAGCGCAGTTTTTGTCCGACACCATCAAGAAAAAACACCAAGAAGAAAATATGCCCTACAGCGACGTAACCATCCTTTACCGCACCAACGCCCAGTCCCGCGCTATCGAAGAAAATTTTATGCGCACGGGCGTCCCCTACACGGTGGTTGGCGGGTTAAAGTTCTACGACCGCAAGGAAATTAAGGACATTATGGCCTATTTGCGCCTTGCTTATAACCCCATGGACAACATAAGTTTCGGGCGAATAATCAACGTACCCAAAAGGGGCATCGGGCAAACTACGGTGCAAAGGGTTTTGGATTACGCCGCCGAAAACGGGATAAGCGCCTTTGACGTTATCGCCGACGAGGAAGTTTTGGCGGGGGTGGAGGGGCTAAACAGCCGCGCTACCCAAAAACTGCAAAGTTTCGCCGCCATGATTTTTGACTTTATGGCCTTGGCGGCGGATGCGGACGTTGAAACTTTGGCGAAGGAGATTTTGGAAAGATCCGGCTACAAACGGGAGCTTGAGGAAGAGGACACGGTGGAAAACCGCACCCGCCTTGAAAATTTGCGGGAGTTTTTGGGAGTTGCCGCCGAATTTGCCAACGACAACGAGCCGACGTTGGAGAATTTTTTGGCGCAAATTGCCCTTGTCACCGACCTGGATAACGCCGAGCAAAACGAGGATCAAGTGACGCTTATGACGCTCCATACCGCCAAAGGCTTGGAGTTCCCCGTGGTCTTTATGGTGGGCATGGACGACGGCATTTTCCCCCATTCGCGCTCGCTTTTTGAAAAAAGCGCAATGGAAGAAGAACGCCGCGCCTGTTATGTGGGCATAACCCGCGCCGAAAAAGAGCTTTATCTTGTCCACGCCCAAACCCGTCGGGTTTACGGCATGGAAAACAGCTACAAAATCTCGCGGTTCGTCAGCGAAATTCCCCCCGCCTACATAGAAGAAACGAAAAAAACAAAACCCCGCCTTAATTTCGCCGGCCTGGGTTTTGGTCAAAATTACGGCGGCGCACATTTTGTCGGCAAGCCCCAATCGGCTTTTTCCGCAATGCAAAATGTTGCCGCCAAAGAAACGCCTACAGGGGGCGGTAGCTTAATCCGCCCCGACCTTGGCATAGAATGGAAAGCGGGGGACAAGGCGCGGCACAACAAATTCGGTGTCGGCACGGTGGTGGCGGTAAAACCTGCGGGGGAAGAAACGGAAATTAAAATTGCCTTCCCCTCCGCCGGTATAAAAGCCTTCACGCAGAAATACGCCCCCATTGAAAAAGTATAATTTTGAGGTGAAACATCATCGAAAATCTTAACAACATAGTGGTTCTTATCGACGCGGACAACACGCAGCTTTCTAAGCTCGATTCGGTTATTCGCGAAATATCCACCCACGGGCGAATAGTGGTGAAGCGCGCCTACGGGAACTGGAAGAAAGACACGCTAAAACATTGGGAGTCGGAACTAAACCGCCTTGCCATAAAAGCAGAGCAACAGTTTGACTACGCCACGGGAAAAAACGCCACGGACATGGCCTTGGTTATCGACACCATGAATTTGTTGCACCGCCGCCTTTACGATGCTTTTGTAATCGTGGCCAGCGACAGCGACTATACGCCTTTGGCCATAAATCTTCATGAGTCCGGCGTGTATGTGATGGGCGTTGGGGAAAAGAAAACCCCGGAAGCCTTCAGGAACAGTTGCGATGAGTTTATTTTTCTCGAAAACTTGGAAGAATACCACCGTCGGCGGCGTTCGCCCTATTCGATGCGCCCCGCCGAATGGCAAAACGCGGACGAAACCAAGCAGGAAAAGGACGACAAAGAGGACAGGGAGGACGAGTTGGAGGAAATTCACAACCTCTTAAAAATCGCCTACGACCGCTACCAAGACGACGACGGCTATGTGAATTTGGCCTCGGCCGGGTCTTTCATAAAACGCGCCAAGCCGGATTTTGATTCAAGGACCTTTGGCTATTTGAAACTGCCGCAATTTATCGCCGACTACCCGGACCGCTACAAGATGAAACGTTACCGCGGCAAAGGCACGGTGACTATTGTGGCCTATCGTTGCATATAGCAAAAGGAGGCGGGCATGGCGGAAAAGGAACGGGAATATTTTATCATCGACGGCTATAATCTCATTTATGCGTCAAAGGAGCTTTCGGGTATGCTCGCCGATTTTGCGGCGGCGCGGGACAGGCTGGTGCATATTGTATCAGAGTACGGCGCGTATGAAAAAATCGACGTGACAATAGTTTTCGACGCGCCCAACACCGCCGAAGAAGAGCAACAGCAGGAAATAGGCGAGCATTGCCGAGTTGTGTACACCAAAGCAGAGGAAACGGCGGACAGTTACATTGAGCGGCTCGCCTATGAACTTGCCCGCAAAAAAAAGGTTGTGCGGGTGGTGTCAAGCGACAGCGCGATAGAAAGCGTGATTTTGGGCGCGGGGGGCGTGCGCGTGCCTTCCCGCGAATTTATGAACGCAATACGCCGCGCCAAAAAACACCTGCGCCGCGAATATTTGGGCAACGTGACAATTCCCCTTGCCCGCCACGACGTAAGCACGCGCCTTGACGAAGAAACATTGAGCGAACTTAACAGATTGCGGCGGGAAGACCTATGAAGTGGGGGCTTTACATTCACGTTCCCTTTTGTCGGCAAAAATGCTTTTATTGCGACTTTCCCTCATGGGCGGGCAAGGACAATTTAATGGAGGATTACGCCGAGGCAATTACGGCGGAATTTGCCCAAAAGCGCAAGGCGGTCACCCCCCCCGCCACGGTTTACATAGGCGGCGGCACGCCCACGGCGTTGCCCAAAGATTTGCTAAAGAGGATAATAGACGGCGCGGCAAAATATTTTTTCGACGGCAAAATCCCAACCAACCCCGATTTTGAATTTACCTGCGAAGTAAACCCCGGCACGGTGGATTTTGATTATCTTGCCATGCTTAAAAACTGCGGGGTCAACCGCCTGAGCGTGGGGGTGCAAAGCCTAAACGACCGTTTGTTAAAAACAATCGGCAGAATACATGACGCAAAGACCGCCAAAGACTGCATAAGGGCGGCGCGGGCGGCGGGGTTTAAGAATATCGGCACGGATATTATCTACGCCCTGCCCACCCAAACGACGGATGAGTTTGCCGCCGATTTAAGCGAAATTATCGCTCTGTCGCCGGAACATATTTCCGTTTACGGCCTCACCGTTGAAGAGGGGACAAAGTTTTTCGCCGAGCGGAAAAAAAATAATTTGCCCCTGCCCACGGAGGAGGAAACCGACGCCATGTACGCTCTCATGACAGAAAAACTCCCCGCCGAAGGCTACAATCGATACGAAATATCAAACTTTGCCAAAAAAAATTACCAAAGCCGTCACAATTTGGGCTATTGGCAATGGCGCCCCTACATGGGCGCAGGGTGCGGAGCGCATAGTTTTTGGGGCGGCGAACGGTTTATGAACAACGCAAGTCTTGAAGGCTATATGCTCGATATTGCCCATGGGAAATTTTTCGGCGCAAGGGAGAGCAAACGGAGCGAAAAAGATGCCATGGCGGAGTTTTGCTTCTTGGCGCTAAGAACGGCGGCAGGGGTTGACAAGGAAAAATTTGCCGCCGAATTTAGTCGGGATTTTGACGAAGTTTACGGCGAAACAACGGCAAAATTTATCGAACTTGGGGCGATGATTGAAACAAAAAGGCAGGTTGTTTTGACCGAACTTGGCATGAAGTACGGCAATATGATTTTTGCGGAATTTGTGTGATACTGCTTTCGGCGGATTTTTTTGCCGAAAGCATACGAAAAGGAGAAGATAAACATGGTAAATTTTTCCTATTACGGACACGCGGCGTTTTTGTTGGACGACGGCAAGTATAAACTTTTGTTCGACCCCTTTTTGACGGGCAACCCCAAAGCGACGATTAAATCCGGGGACGTGGTTTGCGATTATGTTTTGGTGTCCCACGCCCATGGCGACCATATCGGCGACGCAGATCATATCGTTATGAACAACAACGCGGCAGTGATTGCCATTCCGGAAATTCTTGACGTGTGCGGCGAAAATGTCAAGCAAATTCCCATGAACATAGGCGGCTCGGTAAATTTGCCTTTCGGGAAGGTGCGCATGGTCTTTGCCCAACATTCAAGCGGCGTGACGGGCGGCATAGCCTGCGGCTTTGTGGTTTATATCGGCGGTCTTGTTATTTATTACGCCGGGGACACCGCCCTTTTTTCCGACATGAAACTAATCGGGCAAAAAGACAACCTTGATTATGCCATTTTGCCGATTGGGGACAATTACACCATGGGGTTAGAGGATGCGGCCTTGGCGGCGCAACTCTTAAACGCCCGCCATGTTATCCCCGTGCATTACGATACATGGCCGATAATCGAGCAAGATGTGGAGCAATACAAAAAACTCACCGAAAGCACAAGCCGCGCCCGGGTGCATATCGTTAAACCCGGCGAAACCATGGAACTGACCCTAAACGATGCCCAAGCCTAAACTAATCGCCATAGTCGGCGCAACGGCCACGGGGAAAACAGACCTTGCCGCAGAACTTGCCCTGCGCCTTAACACGGAGATTATTTCCGGGGATTCCATGCTAATCTATAAGGGCTTTGACATTGGCACGGCCAAGCCGACGGAAAAAGAGCGGCGCGGCGTAGTCCATCATCTTATCGACATAAAAGAACCCGCCGAAGAATACACCGTGGCGGATTTTCAAAAAAACGCCCAAGAAATAATCGAAAAATTAAACGCGGCGGGGAAAATTCCGATTTTGGCGGGTGGCACGGGGCTTTATGTCAAGGCTCTTTTGGAAAATTACCGTTTCGGCGCGGCGGGCAAGGACGAAAATTATCGCGCCTATCTAAACAAAATATATGCCGCAAAAGGCCGGGACGGCATCGAAAAACTTTTGCGCGAAAAAGATGCACACAGCGCCTTGCGCCTTACAGGCGGCGATGTGCGCCGAATGATGCGCGCTCTTGAGGCGATTTACGGCGGCGGAAGCGTTGCCCGCGAAAATGATTTTAACGAGCGGGGCGAACTTTTTTACGACACCTTTGCGGCAGGGCTTTTTATGGAGCGGGGCAAGCTGTACGAAAAAATTAACCGCCGCGTCGATAAAATGTTGGCGGCGGGGCTTATCGAAGAAACAAACGGTCTTTTGGCGTCGGGCGTCGGGCGAAATTCTTCCGCCATGCGGGCTATAGGTTATCGCGAGACGGCGGCGTTTTTGGCCGGGGAAATAAGCCGCCATGAATTGGCGGAGGAAATAAAAAAATCCACTCGTCACTTTGCCAAACGGCAAATTACATGGTACAAAAAAATGCCCTACATACATTGGTTCAACGTCGAAGGCAAAAATACGGCGGAACTTGCCGACGAAGTTTTGGCGGCGGCGGGGAACTTTTGCGGAGAAAAGTATGAAAGACAAAACTCGCGGCTTTGAAATTGTGGCAAAGTATGCCGACGAAAATTTCCCCCTGCCCAAACGCGGCACGGCGGCGGGGGCGGGGTATGATTTAATCGCCGCCGAAAAAACGATAATTTTGCCGAGGGAAATTTTTCTTGTACCTACGCCCTTTAAGGTTTATATGCCCGCCGACGAATTTTTGGCTGTTTTCGCCCGCTCAAGTTTGCCCTTAAAAAAGAAATTGTCCCTGCCGAACGGCGCAGGCATAATTGACGCGGACTATTACGGCAACGCCAAAAACGAAGGGCAAATTTTCGTCATGCTGTATAATTTCGGCGAGGAAAGCGCGACGCTAAAAAAGGGCGAACGCTTTGCCCAAGGGATTTTCCAAAAATATTTTACGGCAGACGGCGACCGAGCGGGTCTTGGGCAACAGCGCAAAGGCGGCTTCGGGTCTACGGGCGACAAATAGGACAGGTAAAGGAGAATAAAATTGGACAACAACATGGAAAAGAAAATGGCCGTATGGCTAAAGATGCGCGGTTTTGCCGAAACCGTGGAGCAAGGCGAAGAATTTGTGCGCTCGGCGCAGAACAACGAAACCAACAAAGAACTGACCGCCGTCTTATCCAAGAACCCCGACGCCGCCCTTAACATGGGGGGCAAGGTGACGGACGAAAACGCCATAAAATTCCTGCGGGAAAAACTTGCCACAGGGCAAAGGCTCATAGGCTTTTGGGAAGAAAACCCCAAGGACACCAACGCAATTTTCTTCGCCCGGGAAATGGCGAAAATTGATAACGCTTAAGGCAACCTAAAAACCCCTCCGTCAGCCCACCGCCCCAAGAGGGGAGGTGTCGCGAAACGACGGAGGGGTTTTGCGCTTATCCGTGAATAAAAATTCATTAGTCGAGTTTTTAGAGATGCCCTCAATAATTCTGTATGTTAAAAAATTTGCCGCCGTAAAGACTTTTAAGGTTGACAATGGCATTTTTAAGCTCTTGCCTGTCGGCGGCAATTTCGGCGGCGGCTTTGCGGGCTTTTATGAGAATGTCCGTATCTCTTAGGACATTGGCGGCTTTTAGATCGCCCAAGCCATGTTGGTCGTTGCCGAAAAATTGCCCCGGCCCACGCAGCTCCAAATCTTTTTCCGCCAACAAAAATCCGTCGGCGGTTTCTTCCATTATTTTTAATCGCTCTTTGGCTTCGGCATTTTTGGCGTCGGAAATTAAAATGCAAAAGGAGCGATACCGCCCGCGCCCCACGCGGCCGCGCAGTTGGTGCAACTGGCTAAGGCCGAAACGCTCGGCGTGTTCCACTATCATAAGCGTGGCATTGGGGACGTTTATGCCCACTTCAATGACGGTTGTGGCCACCAAAACGGAAATTAAACCTGCGGCGAAATCTTCCATTACTTTTTCCTTTTCCGCAGGTTTCATTTTGCCGTGCAACAGGCCGATGTTTACGCCCCGCAAAAAAGTGGTTCGCAGTTCTTCGTACACGTCCTCCACCGAGGGCAAATTGCTTGTGTCGTCCTCCGCGCTTTCTATTCGCGGGCAAACAACATAAGCCTGCCGCCCTTCGCCGACTTTCTTTTGCACATAGTCGTATATAAGCCCCCGCCGCTCCGTGCCGCGCAAAAATGTTCGCACCGGCAAACGGCCGGGGGGCATTTCGCGAATGAGGGAAACTTCCAAATCACCGTACAATGTAAGGGTCATGGTTCGGGGAATGGGCGTTGCGGTCATTACCAAAAT
>CAJOQC010000061.1 GCA_905236785.1 uncultured Selenomonadaceae bacterium | reverse complement strand
TGCCGCGAAGCGGCGGATGGGTTACTCGCTTAGCTGTGAATAGCAATATGCTTTCGGCAACGGAAAGTTCTTGCATTGTTTTAAGGGTAATGATACAATAACCCCAACGGAAAATCGAGCGGATTTTTTGAAAATTTTATAAACAGGGGTCGCGTTCGGAAAATACGACCCCGGCGGAGGTGCAACTGTTTGGCAAAAACACAACCTAAACTGCAAATAATTCCGTTGGGCGGTTTGGGGGAAATAGGAAAGAATATGACCGTTATACGAGTCGGCGACGAAATTATCCTCATCGACTCCGGGCTTATGTTCCCCGAAGAAGATATGCTGGGCATTGACTTGGTTATCCCGGACATCAGCTATCTTTTGGAGAATAAGGACATGGTGCGCGCAATTTTCCTCACTCACGGTCATGAGGATCATATCGGCGCGCTTCCGTATATAATGAAGCAACTGGACGTTCCCGTTTACGGAACGCGGCTTACTTTGGGAATTTTGGAAGGACGCTTAAAGGAAAACGGCGTTGACTCCAAAAATCTTCGCGCCGTTACGGCCGGCGACACCATAAACGTCGGCTGTTTTACGGTGGGCTTTTTGCGCGTAAATCACAGTATTCCCGATGCGGTGGGGCTTTCCATAAAAACGCCGGTGGGCATGATTGTCCACACCGGCGACTTCAAGCTCGATTATACCCCCATCGACGGGCAAATGACGGATTTTCGCCGTTTTGCGGAACTTGGCAACAAGGGCGTGTTGGTCTTGATGGCTGACAGCACCAACGCGGAAAGGGAGGGCCACACACCCTCCGAGAGTACCGTGGGCGTAGCCTTTGAGCGAGCCTTTCGCTCGGCGCGGGGGCGGATTATCGTCGCCACTTTCTCGTCGAATGTGCATCGTATCCAGCAAGTAATCGACACGGCTGTTCACTACAAGAGGAAAGTTGCCGTGTTGGGGCGCAGTATGGTGAACGTGGTCAACATTTCCTTGGAACTTGGCTACCTAAACGCCCCCGAAGGCACGATTATCGACATCGACGAAATCAACAACTACCCCCACAACAAAATCGTAATCACCACCACCGGAAGCCAAGGCGAACCCATGAGCGCCCTTACCCGCATGGCGTTGAGCGATCACCGCAAGGTGGGCATTGTCCCCGACGATACGGTGATAATTTCCGCCACACCCATACCCGGCAACGAGAAATTGGTGGCAAAAACCGTTGATAACCTCATGAAACTTGGGGCAAACGTAATCTACGGCAAGGACGAGGGGATTCATGTATCTGGTCACGCCGCTCGCGAAGAATTAAAACTCATGCACAATTTGGTGCGACCGAAATTTTTTATCCCCGTCCACGGCGAATATCATCATTTGGTGAAACACGCCAAACTTGCTCAAGAACTTGGCATGGCCAAGGAAAATATATTTATAGCCGAAAACGGGCAAATAATGGAGTTTACCCGGGACAAGGGGCAGTTTGCCGGCAAAGTCACCGCCGGCATGGTCATGGTTGACGGCTTGGGCGTGGGGGACGTTGGCAACATAGTCCTGCGCGACCGTCGGCAACTATCTCAAGACGGCATTTTGATAGTCGTCATGGCCATGAGCCGCGACGACGGGCATATTGTATCCGAGCCGGACATCGTGTCCCGCGGGTTTGTGTACGTCCGCGAGTCCGAGGCGCTTATGGACGACGTGCGAAAACGGGTGCGGGACGCTATTTACCGTTGCGAGGACGAAGGCGTTGTGGAATGGTCGCTCATTAAGAGCAACGTCCGCGAGGCTTTGGGAAGATATATATTTGAAAAAACTCGGCGACGTCCCATGATTTTGCCGATAATTATTGAAGTGTAATTTTAATTGAAATTTTTAAGGCAGGGGAAATCCCCTGCCTTGTTTTGGGAAATGATAAAAAATGGCTTACGTTGCTTTATATCGCCGTTGGCGACCTTCCACATTTGCCGATTTGGCAGGCCAACGCCATGTCAGCCAAACCCTCACGAAAGCAATCGAAACGAATAAAATAAGCCATGCCTATCTTTTCGCCGGGCCGCGAGGGACAGGCAAGACAAGCGTTGCCAAAATTTTCGCCAAGGCTCTAAATTGCCAAGAAGGGCCGACCCCCGCCCCCTGCGGCAAATGCGACAACTGCCGCAAAATAACCGAAGGCTCGTCCATGGACGTGTTTGAGATTGACGCGGCCTCCAACCGGGGCATCGACGAAATCCGCGACCTGCGGGAAACGGTGAAGTTCGCCCCCGCCGAAGGGCGTTACAAGGTGTACATCATCGACGAAGTACATATGTTGACCACCGAAGCCTTTAACGCCCTTCTAAAGACGTTGGAAGAGCCGCCCTCCCATGTGGTTTTCATTTTGGCCACGACGGAGGCGCACAAAGTCCCCGTCACCATTCAATCACGCACCCAACGTTACGATTTTAAGCGGATTTTGCCCGAAGAAATCGTGGCGCGGCTAAAATACGTCGCCGAACAAACGGGCATAGAAATAACCGACGACGCTCTGTTTGTAATCGCCCGGGCGGCGGACGGCGGACTAAGGGACGCGCTTAGCATCTTGGATCAGGCGTGGAGTTTAACCGGCGGCGCGATTGACGCCGACAAAGTGCGGGAAATTTTGGGGCTGACGGATAAAAAGGACATTTACGACGTAATCCAAGCCATAGCCGAAAAAAACGCAGCCGCCGTGGTAAAAATTTTGGGCGCGGCGGTAACTGACGGCAAAGACCTAAAACAACTGACGGCGGAACTAACCGCTCATTTTAGAAATCTTATGATATTTAAGGCGGCGGGTGATGCCGAAGGAATAGACTACCAAGGAACGCCCGTGGATGTTTTGGCGAAACAGGCAAATTTATTTCCCCATGAAAAAATTATCGCCCATATAAACCGACTTTATGACGCGGCGCGGGAACTTAAATTTTCTCCTCAACCGCGAATTACCCTTGAAGCCGCCCTTTTGTCCATGTGTTTTGACGCGCAACCCACACGGGCGGCAACGGGCGAAAAAATAATGGGGGCTGATGAGCAAAAAATCGCCAAATTGGAGGCCAAAGTGGCGGCCTTGTCGGCGCAACTTGCCGCAGGAACCGTGGCGGCGCAACCCATAAGACCTGCCGCCGACAAAGCAGCGACGGCCGCCACCGCAAAACCCGCCGCCAAGAAAGAAAATATGCCCACGGGGGACAACATAACTCCCGCGGCGGAAAATGCCGCCCCCAAAAACATAAACGTAAACGCCGACGACGAGGAACTTTGGAAAAAGTTTTTGGCTGAGTTGGACATTCGCCGCAAAGTGCCGCTTTTGGCCTGTTTTAAGCATGGACGATTTGTGGGGCGTAACGACAACAGACTGCAAATCGAGTTCCCCACGGATATGTATATGAGCATGGCGGAGGAAAAATATCATGCCGCCGCCGAAAAACTGCTGACGGAAGTGGTCGGCGAGCCGACGGAGTTTTTCTTTTCCTCACGCGAAAACGCAAGAGGGAGAGCCTCCGCCCCCAAAATTGCCGAACCAAAAGCCGCCCCAAAATTTGAACCGAAGCCGACCCCGCCGAAAAAATCCGCCAAGACGGACGAGAAATTTCCCGTTGACATGACGGATCTTGACGATGACGAACGGGAAAACATGAAACACGCCATTGACGTTTTCGGTGACAATGTTGTTCCCATGGATTAACACCGGTTTTTAGCCGTAAGCTCAAAAAAATTCTCATAACTATCCTTAACGGATAGCAGTATAAAATTCGGAGAAAAAAATGAATTCAAGACGGACATATCTCGCAACCCATTTTTTTACATACTTCTTCATTCAAACCGCCATTCGCTTTGTTATGATTGCCTGCGTCTTTGAGGCGTTGTCCCATGAAATTTGGGAAATTTTGGGGGCGATAGGCATAGGGATGCTCTTTGATGCAACCTTGGGCGCGATTTACGTTTTGCCCATGGGAATTTTCCTCACGGCGGCATCGTCAAAATTCTTGAGCGGCAAAAGTGGGCGAAGGTGTGTTTTCGCCTTGGCTTTTTTGATGAATTTTTTCCTGTTTTTTACGACAATAGCCTTGTTTTTCTTTAGGCGGGAGTTTAACGCCGATTTTAACTTTGTCGCCGCTGATTTTTTCGCTTGCGCAGACGAACTTTTCGGCGATATTTGGCAGGTACTCCCCGCAGAATTTTTGCTCCCTCTGTTGGCGGCGGCGGCTTTTGTTGCGGCGGGCAGGCAAATGAGAAAATTGCCGGAGCGGTTTGTCATTTACGGCGGCGTTGAAAAATTTATCCGTTGCCTCATTCTGTTGTTGCCCGTCGGCCTTGCTTTTCTTTTGCCCGACGATTTGCCGCAAAAGGCGAGCGACAACCGATACAACGCAGAAATTGCCGCCAACAGCCACCGCGCCTTTGCCTGCGCCCTTGCGGGCAAGGAAATTGATTATCGGGCGTTTTACTTTTCGGAGGACGAAAAAAGCGTAAGAGAAAATCTGCGGCAAAAATTATCCGCCAACAACACGAAATTTACCTCAACTGAAGGCATAGAGCGCGATGTGGTGAACAAAAACCGTTTGAGCGACAAAAAGCCCCACATAATAATCATCATGGCAGACGGCCTAAGTTCGCCATACAGTTCCGTGTTCGGCAACGCGAAGCGGTCCTCAGCGCCGAACATGGACGAACTTGCCCAAAATTCCTTTGTTTTCACCAAAATGTTCGCCACGGGAGCGCAACGGGCGCAGGGGCTTGAGGCGGTTTCCCTCTCCATGCCCCCCGCTCCCGGCCGCTCGATTATGCGCCGCGCCGACAACGCCGATATGCTGACAATAGGCGAGTTGATGCGCGAACAAGGGTACAAAACCGATTTTATTTACGGCGGCTACGGATATTTTGGCAACATTAACGAATTTTTTGAAAGCAGGGGTTTTGAAGTAAAAGACCGCCTTGCCATGTCCGACGGGAAAATTTTTGGCGAAACGAAGTGGGGCATGGCGGACGAAACACTCTACGCCCAAGTCATAAAGAGAATGGACGAACATTTTGACGAAGGCGAGTCGGCCTTTCAAATTGTGCTGACCGCCGCCGACCGCCGCGCCGACGATTTTGAAAAATCCTGCCGCAATGCCGACCGAGCCGTCGGCGATTTTCTGCGCCGCGCCAAGGAAAAACCATGGTTTAACAACACGGTGTTTGTCATAATGGGCAACCACCATGCGCGAGGAGCGCAACGAACATCGTTGCCCGTCAACGAATATAAAATCCCTTGCCTTGTTTACGCGCCGCAACTTATCCCCCCCGGCAAAAGCGAGCGGCTTATGAGCCAAGCGGACATTTCCCCCACGCTTTTTGGTATGCTGGGCATTTCCTACAAGGCTTCCTTTATGGGCAGGGATATTTTTGCCGCCGCGCCGGAAGGCGACCGAGCTTTTATCGGGGATTGTCGATTGCTTGGATATGTTAAAGGCGGCCGTCTGATGATACTTTCCCCCGACGGCAAAGCGGAATGTTTTAAGATTGAGGATTGGGAAAAGAGCATATATTCCCCGGTGAAGGCCGACGAGGAATTGACCAAGGAGGCCGTTGCCCATTATCAAGGCGCAAGCCTTCTTTACCGACGGGGGCTTTTGAATAATGCTCCCGTTGCGGCGAAAAAGAAAAAATTTGAAAAATAAATTTTTTCGGCAAATATTGTTAATTGCCGCCTCAAAAAAACCGTATATTCACTTTTTGCGGCAAAGACCCCGACGAAAATAATTTGTTTTCGTCGGGGTCTATTGACGCGGGCAAAGAAAATTGATACCATTTTAGCAACGAACGAAAAAACAATATTGATACTTTTGATACAAAAGCGAAAGGATGTGCCAACATTGCCGAAATTGCAAAATTGCCCGGTATGCGGCAAATTGTTTGCGGCGGATTCGTCGCAAAGAATGTGCCGCGAGTGCTTTATCAAAGAACAGGAAAAGGAACTTGAAGTCACAAACTATGTGCGCGATCATCCAAAAAGCAAAATTCCCGAAATAGTGGAAAACACGGGCGCAAGCGAAAAAATGATAAAGCGCATGATTGCCGAAGGGCGCTTTCAGCAAGTGGGGGTAAACCTCAGTTATCCGTGCGAAAAGTGCGGCAAGCCCATAATGAGCGGCAAATTCTGCCGCGAATGTATGGCGGAGATGCAAAAGGACATTCAAGACACCCAGAGCAAACTTGCCGCCAAGAAAGAGGCGCAGGACGCGGCAAATCGCGGCCACGGTATGTATTCTCGCGAGCATCCCAAAGTTAAAAAGTAAATTTATCGGCGGGAAAAGCACAAAATATGAGAATATGAAAGAAAACAAAAGCATACACGAGTTATTTGCCGATAAACGAGCAAAAGCAGGAGTTAAGTCTCCTGCTTTTTTTTCGATAAAATGAACGAAGAGGTTGGAGAAATGTTTTTATTATTTGACGGATTTTTTTGGCCGCTTCCACAAAAATAACGGAATGATTTAGGCGGTGAATACCATGATTATCAATAACTATGTGCAATCCATAACCGGCGCGTATGCGGTGAACCGAACGGAAGCGGCGAGACGTACGCAACAATCCGGCGAAGTAACGGAATACGACAGATTTGTTCCCTCTAAAGAAGGGCAGGATTTTAGAGCCATGCTTCAAGAATTGAAGGACACGGACGAAGTTCGCATAAACAAAGTGGAATACTTTGAAAACGCCATAAAGAACGGCACATACAACGTGGCCTCGGAAAACGTGGCGGCGGCGATGCTGGCAAGTCGTTTTTGACGGGTGAGGGCGTTCTATGTGGAAAGAACTTATCCGCACCTTGGGCGATATAAGCGCGGCCTACGAAAAAATTTTTGCTTTGGGCAAGAAAAAACATGATTATCTTGTCATGATAAAAATGAAGGAACTTGAGCCGCTCATAGAGGAAGAGGAACGGTTGGTGAACGATGTTCACCGTTTGGAAGGCCGTCGGCAGAGCATTTTGGTAAAACTCGCCGGCAGCGACAAGTCTCTTCGCGCCGACATGACCATGGCCGAACTTATCGCCTTTGCGCCGAACACTTTGCAACATACTTTGGCTGTTTTGCATAAGCAACTGTCCGGGCAAGTTGCCGAAGTGGTAAAACAAAACGAAATAAACACCATTCTTGCAATGGGGGCTCTTGATGCCGTCACCAAACGGTTAAATCAAATCGGCAACGCAAAAGTAGAACCTACTTACGGCAAAGGCGGCAACGATTTGGTGAGCCATGGCAAGAAATTTGAGATAAAAGCATAATCCTTAGAGGTAAACATGAACGATCTTACGTTGTTGCTAATGCGGCAAAAGGATCTTTACGAACGGAGCATCGAGGCTTTCGATGAACTTCGCCAAACCCTGCGGCATAATTCTTCGGGCGCGGGGGTTAGCGCGGCGGTTCACAAAACGGAACCTGTTTTGGCGGAACTTGGCGAGCTTGACGAGGACATTGGCGAGTATTTGCGGCGGTGCGGCAAGAAAACCCTATATGAAGAAATTGAGGCGCAGACGGACGCGGCAGAGCGCGAAACGGTTATGCGCCTTTTTGACGGAACGGCTAAGTTGCAACTTGAGCTAAAGAACGTGATTGACAACGTAAAAGACCTTTTGCGGCGCAGTAAACTGTTTGTTGATTTTCATCTTAACGTGGCAAGCAAAGTACAGGCGGACAGCACCTACGGCCCGCCGGGCGCAACCGAAACCGCCACCCAAAGCCGCAAAATATTCGATGCCAATGCATAAACAGAACAGAGATGAGGGATATATATGCGTTCCACTTTTTCCGGCCTTAACACCATGGTGCTTGGCATTTACGCCAACCAAGTTTCTCAAGAAACGGTGGGGCATAACATCAGCAACGCCAACACCGATGGCTATTCGCGGCAAAGCGTAAATTTGGCGGCGGTTCGCGCCAATTATCAACCTTCGCTCTACGGCAATTTGTTGGTAGGCGCAGGCGTTGATTCTATGTCGCTTACCCGCGCTCGGGATATTTTCGCCGACCGTCAGTTTTGGACAGAACAAGCAACCAGCACATACCTTGAAACACGGCAAACTCAATACCAAAAAATCGAATCAATCTTCGACGACACCACGCAAAGCAACGTGGAAAAGGCGCTGGAGGATTTTTACGACGCTTGGGAAACCCTGTCCGTGGATGCCAGCCTCAGCAGCCCCCGTATTGCCGTTTTGGGCAAGGCTCAGGTTTTGGCGGATTACGTTCACACCGCAGCCCAAAAATTGCAGGAACAAATAAACGTAAACTATGCGGATATGTCCCTTAATGTCACCAAAATGAACACAATCATGAAACAGATTGTGCAACTAAACAAAAGCATCACTTCGGCGGAGGCCACGGGCGCGTCGGCCAACGACCTGCGAGATCAGCGCGACCTTTTGACCGATGACCTATCAACTTATGCCAACATAAACGTTTACGAAAACGAGCTTGGTATGTATCAAATCGTTTCCAACGGCATAACCTTGGTGGATGGCATTAACAATTTGACCCTTGAAATGTCCGACCCGATTTATAACAAGGTTTACGGCATAAGCGATTACGTCATAAAAATAAAACAGTCCGGGGTTACCTATCAACCCTTGAACGGCGCGATGCGCGGTTTGCAGGACGCAATAAAAGAGGATAAAGAGTATATAGACCACCTTGCCAACATATCCGCCTTTATGCTCACCACTCTAAACGATGTGCATAAGCAGGGCATTGGCATTGACAAGGAAGAAACCGGCGGCCTTAACTTCTACGGCGACAATAACACGGTTTACGAGTGGGAACAACGAAACGACACCACCGAAAAAGGCGTGTGGGGTTATTATATTAAAGCCGCACGCTACGAGGAGCATTGGACTACCAACGCCCCAACAAGAAGCGACGGCTTGGCTACCTTCACCATGAGCGGCGAGCCGAAAAAAACCGAATATTTGCAAGGCATAAATATAATTAAAGAGCTTGAAGTAAACTCCCTGCTTAACGAGCCGGATGGCGAAAAGTTGGTTGCGGCGCGTATGTACGACGATGTTTCGGAGTCGATGAGTAAATACGCCGAAGCCATAACCAACGAACTTTACGCCGACACCTACGAAGTTGATGACGTGGGCGCGATTACCAGCAAGTTTGTCGGCAACGTTTTAAGCAGTGCCGACGGTAACTTTAGTTGCATCGTAACCAAAGGAACGGACGGCAAATATATTTATACCTGCACGGGAGTAGGCGGAACTGCGGGCGATGTTTATACGCTGAACAAGGAAGCCGACGGCACTTATTGCTTTTACGACCCCAACGGCAACCAAACCACATACACCATAAACAGCATGAACGATGTATACGGTGCGGTCAGCGGCAAGGTCACCTGCAACAGCAGCAGTTATTTTGAATGCACCGTCAAAAAAAATGCCGCCGGTGATTATATTTACACTTGCACCGGTGTCGGCGGCAAGGCAGGGGCTGTTTATACCTTGCAACAGGAAGCGGACGGAACGTACAGCTTTTACGACTCCGACGGCAATAAAACGATATACGGCGTAAAGAGCATGGACGAAGTGTACGGAGCACCAAACGGCAAATTAAAATGCTACGGCAACGGCGATTTTGAGTGTACCGTATCCAAAGACGCCAACAACAACCTGGTTTACACTTGCACGGGAGTGGGCGGTAAGGCCGGCGATGTGTACACGCTTAATGAAGAGATAGACGGGACTTATCGGTTTTATGACTCCGACGGCAACAAAACGGTTCATACCTTGCAAAACTTGGTTGACGTATCGGGGAAAAGTTACTCGGTGGCCTATGATTTGAAATCCGGCAGCACCAAGAAAACCATGAAAATTCTGGATGCCGACGATACGATATATGAAATAGACAACGTAAGCGGCAATTTGCTCAACAAAACCACCGGCCTGCCCGATTATCTTGAAGAATTTGAGTTAAAAGGCACGGGCGACGGCTCTAATGCGGTTCGGTTGGCGACGCTGTTTAACGTAAATAACGACAATCGTCCGTCAAACGATCCCTTAGGCACGCTTTCCCTAAACAGTTATTACAACAAGGCCATGACCAAACTCGGCAGTGACTCCGAAGGCACGAACATGAAGATTGAAGCTCAAGAAGAAGTCATGCTTCAAATCGAAGAGTGGCGGCAGTCAACTTCCGGCGTAAACTGGAACGAAGAACTTACCAATATGCTAAAATTCCAACAGGGCTTTTCCGCCTGTTCAAGATGCCTCACCACCATGGACGAAATGCTCGACAGGCTCATTAACTCCACGGGCATGGTTGGGCGATAACCGAAAGACAAGACCGACAAGCAGGGTGAAACATTATGAGAATAAGCAGCGTACAGATGATGGGCGGCTACCTAAAGCAGTTAAACGACGAATGGGAGTCCCAATCCAAACTTATGGAACAGGCCGACGGCAGCAATTTGCACCGCCCTTCCGACGATTCGGTGAGATACTCAAAGTATCTTCGCCATCAGAACACACTCACCGAGAATTTGCAGTACAACGACAACGTAAAACGCGGTTACTCATGGATGGATACCGCCGACAAAGCCTTGGTAAACATAACGAACCTTCAGCAAACAATCGTCGAAAAAACAGTCCAAGCCGCCAACGACACCAACAACGAAATGAACGTCAACGAAGTGGCCAAGGAAATTTACGGCTATATTCAACAAATTGTGGCCTTGGGCAACGACCAACAGGGCGATCGGTATCTTTTCGGCGGTCAGTCGGATTTAATCCAGCCCTTTGTCATGTCCTTGGACGAATCCGAATGGGTTGACAGAGGTTTGGCAAAAACTCTTGACGACCCGCAAAAAAATTTCTTTTACGATGCCGACAGCAACGGCAACGCCACCCAAATGCTTACCCTTGAAGGCAGCGACGGCGAAACTTATTACCTAAACACCATGACGGGCAAAGTCTACACCCATGACTTTATGAAGGACGGCTATAAAGCCTTGGTCAACAAAGGCCAAGAGCGGGTAAAAGACGGCGACGAAGTTTTTGACCTGCGGGACGAAGACAGTTTTAACGTGGCGGCGTTTTTTAAGAACACCGGCGAAATTAAAACAAAAGGCACCGTGACGGTCAACAAAGGCACAGACGCAACAGAACTTGCCGACCAAGAGTTCGGCGCGGTGGTGGCAAGCTACGAGGACGGAGTTAAAACGGCGGTGAAGGCCGACTGCGTAATGACCATCCACAACGGCACTAAAACCAAGCTCATAGCGGCGGGGGAACAATATATCCTGCAAGAAGGCGAATACGCCGAAATGGGCGGCACTCTCATTGGACATAACCCGAACCTTTTGACGCAGGTAACCCTCACGGAAACAAGTTCGGCCGAGGAAACCGATCTTGGGAAGATGCTTTTGGGCGAAACCGTTGATCTTGAAACCGGCACAAGCTACAGTCTAAACGTCCCGGTAACCGTAATCACCACCACGGAAAACGCCGACGGCTCGGTTACGGTGGCAACGTCGGTGTTGGCGGCAGGCACGGAGTTTCAAATAAACGACAACCAAACGGTGAAAGTGGGGCTGTCCAAGGACGAAGAATTGGCAACGTTGAATGACTATAAGGATTATGTGTGGGCGGACGAAGATACGGAGGGTGTGCCCGCCAGTTTAACCTTTAAGTTTAAGACCATAAACCAACCCATAGTAACCTACCAAGGGGACGCAAAATATATCTCCATGGTGAAAAGGAACGGGCTTATCGACCCAACTGCGGACACGGTGAACGCTTCGGGGCAAGATATTTTCGGCTCGGATATTTTCGACAACGTAAATTCCGGCAACCAAGTAAACAAGGCTTCCTCCGGCACGGCGGCCATAAACGACCTTTTGACGGTGTACGCCAAGATGCGCGCCGCCGACACACATTGGCTTTCTTCCGACGGCATAACCCTTTCGGATGCGGCTCATCAAGTGACGGTCGATGCGGAGACCACCGTGGCGGCGCGTCAACAGGTGTATGAACAGGTTGATTTCATGCTGCAAAACCAGAACGCCGTTATTACGCAGGACATCAACGACGTAAGCGCGGCAGACGTGGCCAAACTTGCCGTTAATTTGATGGCGGCGCAGACCATTTACAATATGACCTTGTCCGTGGGTGGTCGTATTTTGCCGCCCACTCTTGCGGATTATTTATAAGTAACCTCTAAAAAAACCTCCGTCAGCCCTGCGGGTTGCCACCTCCCTCCAAGAGGGAGGCTTGAAATCAGCCCTCCTCTTGGAGGAGGGTGTCGGCGTAGCCGACGGGAGGAGTAAAAAAAAGAGTTTTTAGAGATGTTCATAAAAAATTATGCCTTTAGCATTATCCGCCAAAATTCATGCAGGTTGATGTTTAGATTGTC
>CAJOQC010000060.1 GCA_905236785.1 uncultured Selenomonadaceae bacterium | reverse complement strand
TTCTTCCACTTATTTCATGCTATTTTTCGATTAAAATCAGACAATTTTGTTACTATTCACAGCTAAGCGCGAAACCCTCCGCCGCTTCGCGGCACCTCCCCTGAAAGGGGAGGTGGCAGCCCGTAGGGCTGACGGAGGGAGTTTTTAGAGGTTGCCTTTAATTGAAACACATTATAAAAACCCGCCGCCCGCTCATCTTAACAAAGATAAGCAAGCGGCGGGTTTTATTTGCCCTCCGACGGTTTAATCCACCGGTTTCATTGTCGGGAACAACAACACATCGCGAATGGACGCGCTGTCCGTGAGGAGCATGACCAGCCTGTCAATGCCGATGCCAAGCCCTCCCGTGGGCGGCAAGCCGTATTCCAAAGCGCAAATATAATCCCTGTCCATTACATGAGCCTCTGCGTCCCCGGCTTCCCGTTGTTTCAACTGATCGAGGAAACGTTGCTCTTGGTCGATGGGGTCGTTTAACTCCGTGAAACCGTTGGCAAACTCCCAACCGTAAACGAAAAATTCAAAACGATCGGTAATGCGGGGGTCTTGGGGGTTCTTCTTGGCAAGGGGCGATATTTCCGTGGGATGCCCGGTGATAAAGGTGGGCTGTATTAAATCCGCCTCCACTTTTTCTTCAAAGGCGGCGTTTAGTATCTTGCCGATGCCGAAACTTTCTTCGTAGGGGACATGAATTTCGTCGGCCATTTTGCGAGCCTCTTCCACGGTTTGACAACTTAAAAAGTCCTTGCCCGCAGCTTCTTTCACCGCGTCGTTCATGCTGATGCGTTTTATCTTCGTAAGGTCGATTTCAACGCCTTGATAGGTAAATTTGGTCGTACCCAACAAATCCTTGGCAGCCTGCAAGAAAATGCCCTCGGTAACGTCCATTAAATCGGTATAATCAGCATAAGCCTGATAAATTTCAATGGAAGTAAACTCCGGGTTGTGGCGCATATCCATGCCTTCGTTGCGGAAAATCCGCCCCATTTCGTAAACCCGCTCGAAGCCGCCCACAATGAGCCGCTTTAAGTTAAGCTCTGTGGCGATACGAAGGTACAAATCAATGTCCAAAGTGTTATGATGGGTCACAAAGGGACGCGCCGCCGCCCCTCCCGCCAAAGTCGAAAGAACCGGCGTTTCAACCTCCAAAAAATCCCGCTCGTCAAGATAACGGCGCACGGACTGCAAAATTTTCGTCCGCGCCGCAAAAGTTTTACGAACTTCGGGGTTGACGATTAAATCGAGATAACGCTGGCGATAGCGAATTTCAACGTCTTTTAACCCATGAAATTTTTCCGGCAAGGGGCGCAAAGATTTGGCAAGCAAAGTAAAATCGTGAATTTTCACCGTCAACTCGCCGCGCCGCGTGCGAAAAACGCCGCCCGTTATGCCCACAATGTCGCCTATGTCAAGCAAACGGAACTCGGAGTATTTGTCTTCCCCCAACACATCAAGCTTAAAATAAACCTGTATGCTGCCGCTTCTGTCCGCCAAAACGCCGAAACTTGCCTTGCCATGGCCTCTTATCGCCATGAGCCTGCCCGCCAAGCTGACGTTGCCTTCTTCCTCTTCGCCCTCTATATGTTCAAATTCTTTTTTGATGTCCTCGGCATGATGGGTCACTTCGTAGCGATGCCCAAAGGGCGCAACGCCTTTTTCTTCAAAGGCTTGCATTTTGTCGCGCCGCGCCTTCATCAAGTCGTTTATGTCCTCGGCGGTTTGCGCCGTTTCTTTCTTATTTTCTGCCATTAAACTTTCCTCATTTATGCTTTAATTCCAAAATTTCGTATTTTAGTACGCCTGCCGGGGCATGAACTTCCACGATACTGCCGACTTTTTGCCCCAACACCGCCGCCCCCACAGGGGACTCGTTGGATATTTTCGCCTCGTCCGGGTCGGCCTCCATAGAGCCGACAATCATGTACGTTTCCGTGTCCCCGAACTCCAAATCCTTCAGCACCACTTCGCTGCCCATTTGCACAACGTCGCCCGCGCCGCCCTTTATGATGTCCGAGTCGCGAATTTTCGCCTCAAGATCGGCAATCTCGCCCTCTAAGAACGCCTGCTCGTTTTTCGCGTCGTCATATTCGCTGTTTTCGCTAAGGTCGCCCAAGGCTATGGCCGCTTTTAGGCGTTCGGCTATCTCCAAACGCCGCACGCTCTTTAGATAATCAAGACGATCAACAAGTTTCTTGTAGCCGTCCTCGGTAAGCATTACTTTTTTGTCTGCCATGATATTTCCTTCTTCAAAAATTTTTTTCTGCCGTCATAAGCAAAAGTTTTTTATGTCGCGGCATTTTTTTTATTTCACATTCCCGCCTCAACGCCGCCCTTTTGTCGGCGCACTCTTCCACATAACAAAGGCTCACGGGGCGGCGGCTTCGGGTGTATTTGCTGCCCGTGCCGTCGTTGTGGGCCTTTAAGCGTTTTTCGATGTCATAGGTCCAGCCCGTGTAAAGTGTGCCGTCGCGGCAACGGAGCATATAGACAAAAGCCGTCAATTTTTTCTTATCGTGACCTTTTCCATAATCACGTCCTTAACGGGGCGGTCGGCGTAATCGGTCTTTACCTTGCCGATTTTTTTCACCACGTCAAGCCCCCCTACCACTTTGCCGAAAACAGCGTGTTTTCCGTCAAGCCACGGCGTTTCCTTCAATGTGATGAAAAACTGTGAGCCGCCGGTGTTCGGGCCGCGGTTGGCCATGGACAAAATCCCTGCCGAATCGTGGGCAAGCCCCTCGCCAAACTCGTCCTCAATCTCGTAACCGGGGCCGCCCATGCCCGTGCCGGTGGGGTCGCCGCCTTGAATCATAAAGTTGTCTATGACGCGG
Source organism: uncultured Selenomonadaceae bacterium (assembly GCA_905236785.1). GTDB lineage: Bacteria > Bacillota > Negativicutes > Selenomonadales > Selenomonadaceae > CAJORE01. Next base: position 10,097 of record CAJOQC010000060.1, on the reverse strand, counting down.
TGAAAAATAACCCCGTCATAGTAGCCCTTTTCCGCAAGGTCGATAAAGTTTTGCGCCGTTTTGGGCGCTTTGTCGGCAAAAAGTTCGATTTCTATTTCCCCCATGTTGGTTTCAATCACCGCTACGGGGTTTTTGCTTTCGCTCATTATGTCGCCATCTCCTTTGTTATCTGCAATTTTGTCCGACGCGCCGCCGCAAGCGGTAGCCGTCAACAGCAATGTAAAAATTGCCGTAAACAGGAAAAACCTTTGCAAAAATTTCTTCGTAATTTTTTTCAATTCTTTTCAAACTTCCCTTCGCTGAAAATCATGCTCTCGCCGGGGGCGGCGGGGGACCAATAGGGGATTTCCCTGCCCTCGGCAAAAAAATCTTCGGCGGGCTTCCATGGGGCAAAGCCCACGTTATGCATGGCGACGATTGACTTTGTAATCGTGCGGCGGCAAAACTCCTTTGCCCCCATGTCCTGCGCCGCGCCCAATCGCCCGTCAATGGGGAAAAAGGACACGTCCGCCGACAGCCCCGTCAATTTTTTCATTTGTTTCATAAAGGCGTTCTTGGCCAGCATTTGATTTTCGCGGGTGTCGTTAATCCAGTGCCACCAGTTAAAATCGCCGGCATGGAAAATTTTTCGCCCCTTTGCCAAAACAAAGAAGGATGTCCCCGTGTCCGTGGAGGAAAAGGAGCGAACTGTTATGGCATCGTCCGCCCACTCGCTGTATTCGGGCAAATACACCGTCTTGTCGGCGGGAAATAATTTGCCGCGCTTGGTGTTTTTTATTTCGTTGCTCATAATGTAATTTCGCGCTTTGCCCGCATAATCTAAAATATGGGTGTCGAAATGGTCAAAATGAGCATGGGACACAAAGACATAGAGCCGCGAAAAACCGCTCGCCGCCAGCGCGTCCTTCACCTTGGCGGCGGGGTCGGCGTAATCGTCGAAAAGAAAAAGCAATTCGCCGATTTGCACCATAAAACCGCTGTTAAGAAGGTAGGTAATCTTTATATTTTCCATGGCGGACACCTTTCATACACACTTAACTTTCCTGCCTAAGGGTAATATCAAAAACCTTTTCCCAAAACTTCGTTGGCGGACATTATTATCATGAAGGCATGGGGGTCGGCGTTGTGGGCGATAAGTTTCACCTTGGCCACCTGGGTTAAGCTAACCGCCACAAAGACCACGTTCCGCTCGTTCTTTGTGTACGCCCCCTGCCCATGCAAGAAGGTAACGCCGCGATGAACGTTTTGCAAAATTTCTTCGGCAATTTCTTCGGCTCGCGTCGAAACAATAAGCACCGCTTTTCGCTTGTTGAAACCCGCGATAACTTTGTCCGTCACCTGTGAATTTACATACATACTGATGAGCGTGAGCATGGCCGGCGCAATGCCGAACAAAAAGCCCGCCACGCACATGATGCAGGTATTCATGGCAAAAATCGCGCCGCCCATGTGGAAGGACCAATATTTTTTCACAATGGCGCCTATTATGTCAACGCCGCCGGTGCTACCGTTCATGCGAAACACAAGACCGTAGCCGATGCCGTTAAACACGCCGCCGAATATGGCCGCCAACATGAGGTCGTTAAGCGGCGCGTAGGCGTTCAAAAACCGCGTGAAGTCAAGGCAAAAGGAAAATATAACCGTCCCCAGCACCACATCCACGGTGTATGATTTGCCCAAGAGTTTGTACGACGCAAAAAGGAGAGGAATATTGTAAAGAAAAGTCTGCGCCCCGATAGGCCAGCCGAAAAGATAGTAAAATATTATGGCGACGCCCGTCGCGCCGCCGGTCAAAAGATGGCTCGGCACCAAAAACAAATTTATGGATGAGGACGCGATTAAACACCCGATAACAATCCCCGTATAGCGAAAGGCTCTGTTTTTCAATATGTTGATTTGAAGCAACTTGTCACCTCATAATTGCCCAAAATTTCCCGACAAGTATACCACGAATTGAGGGCGCATGGCAAAAAAATTAAAAGGGTTTTTATGTTCTTTCTCTTTTTCTTTCTTGAAAAAGAGAAAGAAAAAGAGAAAAAAGAAAAGAAGTATTTTTTACGGGTTAAACATTAAGCCCCAAAATCTCTAAAAATTTTTTCTCCGTTTCCCGTGTGTAGGCTTCGGGAGTGCCCATGGGGGATTTTAGGAACATTTGCCGCAATTTTTTGTGCAAACTGTCCAAAAGCTCCGTGTTCTGCGCCAACCCCACGGCATAGGTCACATAATCCTCCACATTGTCCGCCGTCAGGCTCTTTAGCCCCATGGTCTGCAAAATGCCAAGGCTAAAGCGGGTATTGCGGCGGTTGCCGTAACGGGAAACCACGGGCACCCCCATGTAAATGGCGTCGCAAGTGGTTGTGCCGCCCGTGTATGGGTAGGTGTCAAGGGCAATATCAATGTCAAGATACCGCTCCATATATTTGCCGTCGTAACCCTCGACATCCACCCGGGACAAGTCAAAGCCCAGGCTCGAAAATCTTTCTTTAAGCATCTGCATAAAATCCGGATCTTCGCAAGTCATGCCCTTTAGGAACAAGCGCGAATTTGGCACTTCGTCCATTATCCTTTTCCACGCCCCAAGCATTTCGTTCGTAAATTTTTGGTATTTGTTGAAAGACCCGAAGGTGACATAACCGTTCTTTAAGCAAGGCGCGCCCATGGAGGCGGGCATTTCGCCCTTAAAATACTGATAGCAAAAATGGCTTGTCAAATAAAAGGGCTTTTCCGTCAAATACTGTCCGTTGTTTTCCGGCGGATCGATGATTTTGTCGGTGATAATGTAATCCACCGCCTTTAAGCCCGTGGAGGAAAGATACCCTATGCCCGACATTTGTATGGGTGCGGGTTTATACGCCAAGGCCGGCAACCCCGTGTTGCCGGTATGCCCCGCCAAATCAATCAGTATGTCGATATGGTCGTCGTGAATTTTTTGTGCCGTTTGTTCAAAGGTCAGGTCGGAAACATCAACATAATCGTCGGTTTGCTCTTTTACCCACTCGGTAACATAATCTTGCTTTGCTTGGGTGGAATAACAATGCACTTCAAAGCGACTGCGGTCGTAAAAACGAAACAGGCCGCAACAAAAATTAAGCACCGGGTGGTCGTGAAAGTCCGGCGAGATGTAGCCGATTTTTATTTTCCCGCCGTCGGCAATTCGTTGTTGCAATTCGCTTTTATACGCCGCCATGTCATATTGATAAGGTTCTATGTCCTTAAACAAACTGTTGTAGGAACAGTGCATGGCAAATAAGTCCTCATCGGCAAAATTCGTACATTGCGCCGCAAACAAAACGTTGCCGAAATCCCGATAACGAGCGTCTTTGTTGTCATTTTTTTGCCATGTTTCGTTGAAAGCGTTTACCGCGTCTTCGATAAAGCCCAAGGAAAGCAAGGCCAGCGCATAAAGTTTCCACATATCCGTTTGCAAGTTTCTTTTCGGCCGTTGTTCTTCGGGCAATTTATTCATAATGTCGAGTATTGTTTTGGTCAGCAACAAAAGTTTGGGGTATTTTTTCGAATCATAGTAGGAAGTGGCTATGTTTAACAGCCAGATAAATTTGCCTTCTTTTGGCCCTTGCACGGAATATAAGTCCATAAAGTAAAACGCCGTTTTCAACTTGTTGTTGTCGCCCGCAATCGAAAGCAATTTTTCCCCCAAGGCATAGAGCACTTTATTTTTTTCTGCTTTGTTAAACAGGGAAAAGGCCATTTTCATGGCTTCGCCCCACTTGTCATCTTTTAACGCTTTGCGAAATGCTACCATGGGCGTTAATTGCGCCTTTTGTTTTTTCTTCTTCAAAATTATTCCTCTCCTTCCGCGCAATAGAAAAGCCTGTTTGTTTTGTACGGGAACAAACAGGCAAGATTTTTCATAACTACCCCTACTCGGTCAACTCATCCTTCAAAATCTTTATCGCGCTGCTCATTCCAAGACGAGCGCAACCGGCGGCGATAAAATTCTCCATATCTTCGCGGGTGCGAATACCGCCCGCCGCTTTTATTTTCACCTTTTCGCCGATATGCTCCTTAAAGAGTTTTATGTCCTCAAGGTTTGCGCCCCCCGTGCCAAAACCCGTGGAGGTTTTGATAAAATCGGCATGGGCGTTCGTTACGCATTTGCAAGCGTCGATTTTTTCTTCCTCGGTAAGATAACAGGTTTCGACGATGACTTTTAATATCCTTTCGCCGCAAAGCTGTTTCACCTGGCGAATTTCTTCGGTGACAAAATTCGTGTCGCCGCCTTTTAACATACCAAGGTTAATCACCATGTCAATCTCCGAGGCGCCGTCGGCAAGGCACTGCGCCGTTTCGGCCATTTTTGCCACCGTGCTGGCGTTCCCCAAAGGAAAACCCACCACGGCGCAAATTTTAAGGGTATCATGGTACGAATTGGCAATGTTCCGCACAAAAGCCGACGGCACCACCACCGTGGCCGTGTGATACTTCCATGCCTCTTCGGCCACTTCGTCTATTTCTTCCCAAGTGGCGGTGGGTCTAAGCAACGTGTGATCCACCCGCGCCAACAATTCTTCGGCTTTCATAAGTAAACACACTCCTTACAATTCACAAGGTTACATCTAAAAAATACTCTTACTCCCGACGCAACTTTATGGCGTTGGCGTGAGCCAAAAGCCCTTCTGTTTCGGCGAGGGTAATTATGTCGTCGCTTGCCGATTGCAAAGCTGTTTTCGTGTAAGAGATAACACTCACTCGTTTCATGAACGTTTCCACATTAAGCACCGAATAATACCGCGCCGTCCCCCCGGTGGGCAAAACATGACTTGGCCCTGCCAAATAATCTCCCAAAGGTTCGGGGGAATGTTCCCCCAAAAAGATTGCGCCGGCGTTTTTGATAAAGGGCAACAGAGCCGTCGGCTCTTTGGTCAATACTTCCAAATGCTCCGGCGCGGCAACGTTGGCCAATAACACCGCTTGGTCAAGATTTTCCGCCACAACGATAAGCCCGTTTTGCTCAATGGCGGCGGCGGCAATTTCGCGGCGTGGAAGTTTGGCAAGTTGCGCCTCCGCTTCGGCGGCTATTTTTTGCGCCGCCTTTTCGTCCGTCGTTATGAGTATGCTTGTGGCCATTGTGTCATGTTCGGCTTGAGAGAGCATATCGGCGGCGGCGTAACGAATGTTTGCGCTCTCGTCGGCGATTATCAAAATTTCGCTCGGCCCTGCCAACATATCAATGTCCGTATGTCCGTAGACTTCCTTCTTGGCAAGAGTAACAAATATATTCCCCGGCCCCGTTATTTTGTCAACCTTCGGCACGGTGTCCGTTCCAAAGGCCATGGCGGCTATGGCCTGCGCCCCGCCGATTTTGTAAATTTTATTGACCCCCGCCAGTTCGGCGGCTATCAGCACATAAGGATTGATACCGCCGTTTTTGGGCGGCACGCACATGATTATTTCGCCCACCCCCGCAACGGCGGCAGGCACTGCGTTCATAACAACCGACGACGGGTACGCCGCCGTCCCTCCCGGCACATATATGCCGACCCGCTCCAAAGGCACAAGGGACTGCCCAAGCATCGCGCCCTTGTCCCTAAAGGTAAACCATGAATTTTGCTTTTGCTCCTTATGGTATCGCCTTACATTGTCAACAGCTTTTTTCAGCGCGTCCGTAATTTTTGCGTCGGCTTTGGCGCGAGCGGCGGCAAATTCCTCCTCCGTCACGAGAAAATCCTTCGGTTCGACTTCAACTTTGTCAATAAGCCGCGTGTACCGGCAAACAGCCGCATCACCCTCGCGGCGCACATCGCCCGTGATTTTCCGCGTCAGTTCGGCGGCGGTGTAGTCCGCGCCGAAAATTTCGCGGTTGGCGGCTCGTATGCGCGGGGATAGCTCCAACTCGTCAAAACTTTTTTTCTTCAGCAATTTGGCAACGGCATCTTGCCCCAGTTCTTTTACCGACACAATTTTCACGGCGTTCCCTCCCTTTCCAATATTTTCCGCAGGTCGCGGGTCAATTTGTCAATACGGTCAAACTTTAGCTTAAAACTTGCGCGGTTGACGATTAACCTTGCCGAGGCGTCCATTATTCGCGCAATTTCCGTCAAATTGTTTTCCTTTAATGTTGTCCCGGTTTCCACAATATCGACAATGCTCTCCGACAGGCCGACAATAGGGCCAAGTTCAATGGAGCCGTTCATTTTTATGTATTCCATTTGCATACCGTGGCGATTAAAAAATTTTTCGGCAATATGGGGAAATTTCGTGGCCACGCGGGTATGCGCCCAATCCGTCAGCTTTTCCCGCCGCTTATCTCCGGGCACGGCCATCATAAGGTGGCATTTGCCAAAACCCAAGTCCATGAGCTCATAAACGTCCTTTTCCGTTTCCGCCAAAACGTCCTTGCCGATTATGCCAATATCCGCCGCGCCGTATTCCACATAAGTCGGCACGTCGGCAGTTTTGGCCACTATGAAATTGACTTTCTTTTCTTCGTTGGTTATGACAAGTTTGCGGGATTTTTCCGTAAGTCCTTCGGCGTAAATGTCCGCTTTGGCCAACAAATCGGCCGAAATCTTAAACAATTTGCCCTTTGGCAAAGCAACGGTTAAATATTCCATATAAATTTCAAATCCTCGTCAGTTAAGGTTGTCGGCAATTCTAAGCAAGCAAAGTTCCGCGCTGTCCCCCTCTTTGGGCGGGTCATGGTGCTTTTTCGCCAATTCCGCCTCGCGGTACAGCCCGATTTTCCGCAGTTTCTCCGCGCCAAGTTCCCCATGATAAAAATAAACGTACATCATTTTGGGCAATCCTGCGGCGGGGGCGGCGATTTTTCGCGCCAATTTCGGCAACGCCCACTCAAACAGCACCGCCAAAGTCTTGCCGATAATTCCCAAATCTCCTTTTATTCGCCCCGTATCATGCAAAAGGGCGGCGCGTACCAACAGTTTTTTGTCGATATTTGCCTCCGTCGCCGCCAATTTTTCGGCGGTATAGGCCACGTTCAGCGCGTGTCGCATATCTATTATGTCCATGGCGAAAAAAAGTTCTTGTTCCTCTTGACCGCCAAGATGTTCCTCGATATAAGCGCGGTCGGCGGCGGAGACTTTGGCAAAAAGAGCGCGAAGGAATTGTTTTACCCGATTAAGCATTTACTCAAGATAAAAAAGCCGGGAACAGCGATTTTCTTGCATTGATTTTTGCGCTTCGTCCTTAGTTTCGCTTTTTAACGCCAGACGAACGGCAACATTTTCCTCTTCGCGCAGTCGGGCGGCTTCCGTTACAGCCTTTTCCTCAAGCCCCGCCCCATAGGCGACATAAATCGCGGCGGCGGCGGTGTCTTCTTCCCCGCCTTGCCTCTTTCGCGCCAACAGCAAGCGATCTACCCCAAGGGAAAAACCCGTGGCCGGACAACTGCTGCCAAAATCCGCCAACATATTGTCGTAGCGGCCGCCACCCGCCAAAGGAAAGCCCAAGCCCTTGGCGTAAACTTCAAAAACCGCCCCCGTGTAATAACCAAAGTCGCGGGTGATGCCAAGGTCGAAGGACACGGCGTCCGCCGCGCCGTAAACTTTAAGCAGTTTATAAATTTCCCGCAAATTGTTTACCGCCGCCGAACTTGTTTCGTTATTTGCCATATTTTCCGCAAGGGTCAAAATGTCCTCGCCGCCTATGAGCCATGGCATTTTCTTTAGATTGCGTTTGGCCGTTTTGTCAATGTCAAGGGTGTCGATAATGCTTTCGGTCTTTACCAAGTCCCGCCGCTCCATGGCTTTTTTTATTTTCCTTTGAGCGTCGGCGTTTATGCCGTACTCGGTCATAAGCCCCTGCACAAAACCGATATGTCCCAAGAACACGCGATAATCATTAAGACTACATTCGTCAATGGCTCTTACGCAAAGTGCCACAACTTCGGCATCGGCCGCCGCCGCCGAACTGCCCATAAGCTCCACGCCCGCTTGGCAAAATTCGCATTGTCTGCCCGCTTGGGTTTCCTCTTGGCGGTAAACGTTGGCTATATAGCAAAGTTTCAGCGGCAGGGGGCTGTCGCTGAGGCGGCTCACCGCCATGCGGGCTATGGGCGTGGTCATTTCGTGCCGCAAGGCCAATGTTTCGCCGCGGCTTATGAGTTTTAGCATATTTTCTTCGTCGCCCTTGGCGCTGCCCATGGTCAATGTGTCCAAGTATTCCACTATGGGCGTTTCAACTTCCTCATAGCCGAAGGAATTAAAAAGGCGCGACAATTTTTCTTTTACGGCGCGTTTTTTTCGCGTCTCGTCGGGCAAAGAATCCCGCGTGCCGTAAGGCACTTTAAGGGTAATATTATCCGTAATATCCATATTTATCCTCTAAAACATATCGCGATGCCACAAAACGTAAGCCGACGCGGCGGAAAAACAACACGCGATGAGAATTACATAAATGAAGCCATGAATATCCTCCCCGAAGGGGACAGGCACATTCATGCCGAAAAGCCCGCTGATAAGAGTGGGAATGGCCAAAATAATGGTCATTGCCGCCAAAAATTTCATGACCATGTTCAGATTGTTGCTTATTATCGACGAAAAAGTGCCGGTAAGCCGCGAAAGTATCTGGCTGTACATTTCCACCATTTCCCGCGCCTGCTTGTTTTCGATTATTACGTCCTCCAACAAGTCCTCGTCCTCTTCGTACATTTTAAGTATGGGCTGTTGCCCCGACCTAAGACGCAGAAGTTTATCAAGCACCGCGCCGTTGCTTCTTAGGGCGGCGTTAAAATATGTAAGAGCTTTTTGCAGTTCCAACAGGCGCAAAATTTCGCGATTTTTCATGGAAGTGCGAAGCATTTCTTCGATTTCGTCGGAGATTTTGTTTATCTGCCGCAAATATTTTAGGTAATATGTGGCGGACTTGTACAAAATTTGAAACAAGAACTGCGTTCTTTTGTAGGTGCGGAAAAGTTTGGCCGTCCGCTCGTTAAACTCGGCCATAACCGGCGTTTCGTCAAGGCAAACGGTGATTATATACTCGGCGGTCAAAATTATCGCCAAAGGCAAAGTATCATAACTTTCTTCGCCCACCACAACCGGCACGTTGGTCAATACCATTATCGAACCTTCTTCCACGTCGGTGTGGGAGCGTTCTTCGTCGTCAAGGGCGGAGCGTAAAAAATCCGGCTCAACTTCCGTTAAGTCGGCCACAACTTTCAGTTCGTAGGGCGTGGGGTCGATAATGTTTATCCACGCGCCTTTTTCGAGAGTCTTTAGTGTCAGTTCGTTAAGAAACCCCGATTCGGCCGATTTGTATATTTGTAGCATGGAACACCTCCAAATATTTTTTCGCGCCGAAAATCCTCTCGTTTTATTTATTACGCAAAAAAACAAGCAAAAACGGCGCACATATTTTATCCGACAAATAACTTCGCGGGTGTTCGTCCATTTTTGCTCACCGTCCTCCGTAACATTGACAACAATATAATAACATAACAACAGGGCAAAACATATCATCTTTGCCGCCGTTCCAACATTTTACTACCGGCGGGGCGGTTTGTCCACAAAAAAATACCGCAGACCCTCTGCGGTATCGAATGTTTTAATTCATGGTGGCGGCACAGAGATTTGAACTCCGGACACTGCGGGTATGAACCGCATGCTCTAGCCAACTGAGCTATGCCGCCGACAAAATATATAAATGGAGCTGATGACCGGGATTGAACCGGTGACCTTATCCTTACCAAGGATACGCTCTGCCGACTGAGCTACATCAGCACATTAACATTGGTAGCGGGGACAGGACTTGAACCTGTGACCTTCGGGTTATGAGCCCGACGAGCTACCGACTGCTCCACCCCGCGATAAATGCATTCCCGACTGACAATTAGAGATTATAATACAAACATCTCCGTTTGTAAAGGGGGGAGCAGGAATTTTTTTATTATTTTTTTGTCAATGAAAAAGGTTATGCTTCTTACCGTTAAAAAGTGTACTTTTTTTACGGTGAATGTATGAGCCGTAGGCTCAAAAACAAAGTAAGTGTCAGCTTGCGTCTCTCTTCAATTAAAGGGCATCTCTAAAAATTCTTTTTCAAATAGCACCCCTCCGGCGCTTCGCGCCACCTCCCCTTTCAGGGGAGGCTTGGGATTCCTGCCTCCCCTGAAAGGGGAG
>CAJOQC010000059.1 GCA_905236785.1 uncultured Selenomonadaceae bacterium | reverse complement strand
TCTTTCTTTCTCTTTTTCTTTTTTGAAAAAAAGAAAAAGAGAAAGAAAGAACCAAAGAAAGAGAAAAAGAAAAAACTTTAATGTATTATTTTAATTTTATTGTTAATCTTGTATTGCTATTGTTGATTTTTGCCGCTATTGTTACTGTAATATATTTATACATTCATTAAAGGGCATTTCTAAAAACCCTTTTTATACCTCCTCCCGTCGGCTTCGCCGACACCCTCCTCTATGAGGAGGGCTTTTTTAAGCCTCCCCTGAAAGGGGAGGTGGCGCGAAGCGCCGGAGGGGGTTTAGAAGTAACTGTAACAAAAAAATTTACTTACCAATCAACTCAGAGTTTTTGTACATTTGGGCGACTTCGTTGTAGTGCATGGCGGAGCCGTGGATAGCTTCAAGCTCGTCGTCGCGGAGGGAGCGGATAATTTTGGCGGGGTTTCCGTAGACCAAGGAGTTGGGGGGGATTTTTTTGTGTTGGGTGATGAGAGTGCCTGCGCCGATAATGCAATTTTCGCCGATTTCGGAGTACCCAAGGATTATCGAACCCATGCCGATAAGGCAGTTGTTGCCGATTTTGCGGCAGTGTATCAGCGAGTTATGACCGATTGTAACAAAGTCGCCTATTTCCGTGGGTACATCGCCCATAACGTGAATTGTGCTGTTATCCTGCACATTAACGTAACGGCCAAGGCGTATGGGTTGCAAATCGCCGCGCAACACCGTGCCGAACCAAATATTGGAGCCTTCGCCAAGGGTAACTTCGCCGATTATTGTTGCCGTGGGGGCGACGAAAACGCCTTTTTCTATGGTAGGCTCCATTCCGTCCAAATTGTATATGTAGCCCATTTTTACCTCCCAAAACACGCGTCGAGAGCTATTACTATTTGTGCGTCGATTAAGCCGTCCTTCACCATGCCCATCATGGTTCTTATGGCTTCTTTGTGGGGGATGCCCTCTTTGTAGGGGCGGTCTTCCGTCAAGGCTTGGTAGATGTCCGCGCAGGCGATAATCCGTGACTGGGGCGACAGTTCCTTGGCGGTTTTGCCGAAGGGGTAGCCGCTGCCGTTAAGTTTTTCGTGGTGAAAGCATGCCCACTCCACCACGTCGTCCATGCCGTCGATTGTCCGCAGAATGTTCCATGAGGCGATGGCGTGGGTTTTCATAACGTCAAACTCCAACTTTGTGAGGCGGTCGGGTTTTTCCAAAATCTCGCTGGGTATGGTGAGCTTGCCCACGTCGTGCAAAGAACCGGCCAAATAAAGCCTCGTGGCCTTTTCGCGGTCGTAGCCCAAATAGCCGGCAAGAGTGCCTGCCGTTTTGGCGATGCCCAAAGAGTGGGTGCAGGTGAAATGGGACTTGTGGTCGATGATGTGGGCGATGACCGTGCCTAATCCCTCCACGTCGTCGTCGCTGTATTCCCCCAAAACGTGAGGGAGATCGCACTGCAAGAGCTGACGGATGCGCGGCGCGTTAAAGAGCGCCCCGGTGGGCGAGGGGAAGGCGGCCTTAAAGAGGCGCACCATATCGTCGCCGAAAATTTTGCCGTTGTTTTCTTCAAGATATTTTAATATTGCGCCGTACTGCTTGTCGTCCACGTTGTCAAGGCTAAAGGTATTGTCAAGCTCGTCGCTGAAGTGGATTAAGCGGGCGTAAAATGGGGTCTGGCTCTCCATTTTGCCGAACGCGCCGCTGCCGTCGGCGTTTTCGTGGTGGTAGAGTATGGCGTTTTTGATGCGGGAGTAGCAGGGCAGATATTGGGCGTTTCTTTCGCCCATTTCGCAATGGGGGCGTTTGGCCGCCGCCAGTTCCTGCGGCGTCAGGTTTTCCGCCATCATGCTGGGCAATTTGTCAAGATAGTTGATGTATTCGGTGAAGGCGTTGTCGTGCATAACCGCCGCCGCCGCCAAATCCAACAATTCGTCGGTTTTTAGCCCCGCCATGCGCCCCATTTGCACAGCGATGTAGGCAACGCGGTCGGCGTGGAAAAGCTCCACATGGCGATATTCCCGCTCCACGTTGTCAAGGGCGTAGCTTATGGCGTAAAGCATATCGTTTAGGTATAGTTTCATTTTCTTCTTATTCTCCCCAAAAGGTGTATAAATGGTATGAAAAAACTTACAATTATGAATGGATTTTATCATAATCGGCGGGCAAAGTAAATATTATCCGTTGCAATTTGCCCCGGAGGAGGTACGCAAAAGTTATTGCCGGCAGGCACGAAATCCCTCCGTCAGCCCTGCGCTTCTTTAGCCTTCACTCTTGGGGAGGCTAAAGAAGCGCAGAGAGAGGGGTCGCTCGCGTATTTGCAGACAGCCTCAACCGAATATATCAGCGGATTTTGGCGGAGAAGTACCAGATTAGAGCGGTGAGCAAAAGCCCGGCCGCGCCGTAGAGAGGGCCTTTTTCGACAAAGGCGTAGATTGTGGCGGCAAGGCAGAATATAACGGCGAAGAAAGTTTGTTTTGCCACTTCCCGTCGGTAGGCGAAGGTGGCAAAGTCAACGCCGGTGGCCGCCTTAAAACATTCTTGGCAGATTATTTCCTGCGCCCCCTGTTCGTTTTTGCGTTTGAGGGCGTCTTTTTCGTCGATTTTTTTGTGGCACTTGGCGCAAGTAAGCATAATTCACCTTAATCCCTTTCTGTGTTTCCTTAAGGCGTATTATAGCACAGTATGCCGCAGTTTCCAACATATAAGGGGCTTACGGAAAAACTTCGTCAGCCCTGCCGCCGGTTGCCGCCCTCTTCAAAGAGGGAGGCTAAAAAAGCCCTCCTCTTAGAGGAGGGTGTCGGCGTAGCCGACGGGAGGAGGTATAAAGGCAACTTCTAAAAACCCCTCCGTCAGCCCTGCGGGCTGCCACCTCCCCTTTCAGGGGAGGCTTAAAACAAACCTCATATCGGAGGAGGTATAAAGCGAGTTTTTAGAGATGCCCTAAAGTTTTTTTCTTTTTGCAACATAAAATTTGAATTTATCTTTTCATAGTGTTATAATGTAAACTGACTTGGATTATGACTTTCAAACCGAAAGAGACAACCTATGACCGATAGTAATCTTGACCAAAAGGCAGACGTGGTAAAGGCCAAAAAAGCCACTGTGACCACCCCTCTTTCCCATACCTTGACTCTGTTTTGCTTTTTGTCGGCGATAGTTTTTGTGGTGTGCCTGGGAGCTATGAGCTTTATTATCTACGAGCAGGATATGATGCAACGTTACCAACACTATGCCGCCGACGTGCTGGACTTTATGTCCAACAGCATTGACGGCGAGGATTTGGCGCGGTGCATTGACGACAAGCGAAAATCCGTCAAGTACATTATGCTGCAAAAATTGGCCGACGATATAAAAGAAACCCACAAAATAGAATATCTCTACATTTTGCGCCCCATGCACGCAGAGCCGCCGGACAACGTGATAAATGTGCTTTTTGCCTGTACGGAGCGGGGGTATCTTGAGGGGCGCGAGTGGTACGCCAACGTGGGCGAATCCGCCGGGAACGATTACCCCGCCGAAATTGCCAAAAAGTACCTTGAGCGCATGGACACCAACCCGAATGTGACTTTTTTCTATAACAACAGCGAATATGGCGACGTTTACACCGCTGTCCGGCCGATTTTTAACAGCAAGGGCTACCCCATCGCCGTTTTGTGCGCCGATTTGCGCCTTGATGACATTCACGCCGGCGCGTACCGCTTTTTGAGAATGTGCATTTTTGCATCAATCACCTTGGGGTTGTTGCTGACGGGGGTCATGTCCTTGTGGCTTCATAGGCGGGTGGTTGTGCCGCTAAAGCGCATCCGCGATTCTGCCGCCACCTTTGCCGAGCGCAGCCACGAAAGCCGCAATTTGGAAGAAATTTATTTTGACGATCCGAAAATCGCAACAAAGGACGAAATAGGCGAGCTTGCCGGGGCGCTCTCGGCCATGACCAACGATATAAAGGCCTATGCCGAGGAACTTATCATGGCCGACCGTGAGGTGTGGAACTTAAAGACCAAAGTGGAGGAAATGGGGGAAATCGCCTACAAGGACGCTTTGACCGGCGCGGAAAACAAGGCCGCCTACGCCCAAGAGTTCATTGAGCTTAGCCGGGAGATGAGCAACGGCGGCGCGGTGTTTTCCATGATGATGGTGGATCTAAACTACCTAAAGCGGATAAACGACAATTACGGCCACGAAAAGGGGGATTTGTACATTTCGGGGCTGTATAGGATATTGCGGGCGACGTTCCCGGCGCGGCACATATTCCGTATCGGCGGCGACGAGTTTTTGGTTCTTTTGCGGGGCAAAAACGAGGAGGCGGCGGCGGAAGCGGCGCAAAACCTAAAGGACATTTTGGCAAAAATGCGAAAAGACCCCACTTTGGAGCCTTGGGAGCAAATTTCGGCGGCGGTGGGCTACGCCGCCTACGACGAAACCCGCCATCAAAGCCCCGCCGACGTGTTTAAGGACGCGGACTACAATATGTACGAACACAAAAAAGCCATGCACGCCGGGCGGGAATGAAGAAAAGGAGACTGTTTATGGATTTTACCCGTTACCTCAAGGAATACCCGGACGAGAAAGGTTATTTCGGCAAATTTGGCGGGGCGTATTTGCCGCCCCAGCTTGTGCCGGCCTTTAAGGAAATCAACGAGGCGTACCTCACCATTTGCCGCAGTTCGCAGTTTATCAACGAATTGCGGCGCATACGCCGTGAGTTCCAAGGCCGCCCCACCCCGGTTTATCACTGCGAGCGGCTCTCGCGGAAGATAGGCAACTGCCAGATTTACCTAAAGCGCGAGGACTTAAACCACACCGGCGCGCATAAGCTCAATCATTGTATGGGGGAGGGGCTTTTGGCCAAGTTTATGGGCAAAAAGCGCATAATAGCCGAAACCGGCGCGGGGCAACACGGCGTTGCCTTGGCCACGGCGGCGGCCTTTTTCGGCCTCTCCTGCACCATTTACATGGGGGAGGTTGACATCAAAAAGCAAGCGCCCAACGTGACGCGCATGAAAGTTTTGGGCGCGGAGGTTGTGCCGGTTTCAACGGGGCTTAAAACCCTGAAAGAAGCGGTGGACGCGGCCTTTGAGGATTATTTGGCAAATTATGAGGACACGATTTATTGCATAGGTTCAGCGGTAGGGCCGCACCCTTTCCCCAGGATTGTTCGGGATTTTCAGATGGTGGTGGGGCTTGAAGCGCGGGAACAGTTTATGGAGATGACCGGCTTTTTGCCCGACGTGGTGACGGCCTGCGTGGGCGGCGGCAGCAACGCCATCGGTATGTTTGAGGCCTTTTTGAACGACCCTGTGGAAATAGTGGGGGCAGAGCCTTTGGGGCGGGGGGAAAAGTTGGGCGATCATGCCGCCTCCGTAACTTATGGCTCGGAGGGCATTATGCACGGCTTTAACAGCATTATGCTAAAGGACGAAAAGGGCGAGCCTGCCCCGGTCTACTCCGTGGCCAGCGGCCTTGATTACCCTTCAAGCGGCCCGGAGCACGCTTTCCTCCACGAGTGCGGCCGCGTGAAATATGAGGCGGTGAGCGACGAAGAGGCCATAGGCGCGTTTTTTAAGCTCTCCCGATTTGAGGGCATTATCCCCGCCCTTGAAAGCTCCCATGCTGTCGCTCTTGCCATGCGACGCGCCAAGGAAATGGGCACCGGCACTATTCTCGTAAACCTCAGCGGCCGTGGCGACAAGGACATGGACTATGTAACCGAACACTACGGCACAGGGGAGAATTATATGGATTTTTAATAAAACAACTTATTAAAGGTAACCTCTAAAAACCCCTCCGTCAGCCCGCAGGGCGGAGGGGTTCAGACGAAAAATGGAGTTTTTAGAGGTTGCCTAAAGAT
>CAJOQC010000058.1 GCA_905236785.1 uncultured Selenomonadaceae bacterium | reverse complement strand
CCACTACGCTTCGTCGTCATTCCTTGTCTGCCGAAAAAATCCCTCGGCAATGGCACGAACTCATTTATGCAGTGTTTCCTTAAAATCAGCCTTACTCGTGGAGGAGGTATAGATGCGAGTTTTTAGAGATTCCTTTACGATAAAATCGTCTTGTTACATTTCTTGACGACGGTCAAAAAATCCTTCAAGGAAAGGGGGATTAAATTTCTGATTGCCACAGGTAAAAAAGCAGGAACAGCCGTCAACCTCTAAAAACTCCCTCTGTCAGCCCTGCGGGTTGCCACCTCCCTCAAAGAGGGAGGCTTAAAAAAGCTCTCTTCTTTGAGGAGGGTGTCGGCGTAGCCGACGGGAGGAGAAAAAAGAGTTTTTAGAGATGCCCTAATGTAAAAATAAAAAGTAACGTAAGGAAATAACTATGGATTTTAGGTTAATGTTGTTTTTCGGCGTGGGCGTGTTGTTTTTAATCAGTGCGGCCACCAACGAAAATCCTTTTTTGGCGGCGGTGTCCGTGGCCATGGCAACGGTTCTTCTGTGTTCCCCCGTGGCGATACCCCTTTTGCATCGGCTTAAATTCGGCCAAAGCATAAGAAACGAAGGGCCAAAAAGCCACCAAATAAAAAGCGGCACACCCACCATGGGGGGCATTGTCATTGTTGCGGGGCTTACCCTCGGCGCGCTTTTCGGCGCGGAGCTAACGCCGCCGGTGTTGCTTGCCCTTTTTGTCACCTTGGGGCATTGCGCCTTGGGTTTTGCCGACGACTATATTAAAGTGGTCAAAAAACGCAATTTAGGCTTAAAAGCGTGGCAAAAATTCTTGGGGCAAGTGGTAATAGCCCTTGTGACGGTGATAATCGGGCGGCAGGTCATGAACATCGACACCGAAGTTTGGCTGCCCATTGTTAACGATAAACTTGACATTGGGATTTTGTATTATCCCTTCGTTATTTTTGTTTTGGTGGGCGCATCCAACGCCGTCAACCTAACCGACGGACTTGACGGACTGGCGGCCGGCACTGTGGCCGTTGCCATGAGCGTGTACGCGGGGGTTGCCCTGTTGTTCGATTTGCCGGACTTGGCGATTTTTGCGGCGGCCACGGCGGCGGCTTGCGTGGGCTTTTTGGCCTTTAACGCCCACCCGGCGAAGGTCTTTATGGGGGACACCGGATCTTTGGCCTTGGGGGGCGCCTTTGCCGCCATGGGCATACTCACTCAGACGGAACTTTTGTTGGCTGTGGTGGGCATTGTGTTTGTGGCGGAGGCCATGTCCGTCATCATTCAAGTTATTTCCTTTAAGACAACGGGGCAACGGGTTTTTCGCATGAGCCCCTTGCATCATCATTTTGAACTTGGCGGCTGGAGCGAGTGGAAAGTGGTCTGCGTCTTTTGGGGCGCGGGCATAATTGCCGCGCTTATCGGGCTTATGCTCATTATGCCCTACGGCGGGAGGTTTTTGTCGTGAATTTGTCGGGTAAAAATATTTTGGTAATCGGCGCCGGATTAAGCGGCGTGGCGGCGGCAAAGGTGGCAGCGGGCTTGGGGGCGAAAGTCACCCTCAGCGACGCAAAGGACGAAGGGCAATTTGCCGAGGACTTTTCCCCCCTTCGCGCCATGGGCATAAATACAAAATTCGGCAAGCAGGAAGAAAACCTCCTTGACGGCGTTGATATGCTTATGCTCTCCCCGGTGGTGCCGGTAAAAGTCCCCATAGCTCAAGCGGCAATAAAACGGGGCATAAAAGTTACCAACGAAGTGGAACTTGCCTACGCCCTTGCAAAATCTCCCATAGCCGCCATAACGGGGACAAACGGCAAAACCACCACGGTGACGTTGGCGGGCTTGTTGCTCCAAACAAAGTTCAATAAAGTGGGGGTGGGGGGCAATATCGGCATTCCCCTTTCCGAAGAAGTTTTGCGCGTGGGGGAAAAGGGCGCAACGGTGGCGGAAATTTCAAGCTATCAAATGGAAGTGGCGGCGGATTTTCACCCCAAAGTCGCCGCCGTGTTGAATGTGACCCCCGACCATATCAAGCGGCATGGTTCTATGGAAGTGTACCAAGCTATGAAAGAAAAGATATTCATGAACCAAACTGCCGAAGATTTTTTGGTGCTTAACTACGACGACGAATTGACACGGGGCATGAAAGACCGCGCCAAAAGCCAAGTATGCTACTTTAGCGGCAAAGAAGAACTTGCCGAAGGCGCATTTATACAAGACGGGCTGCTGGTCTTAAAATGGGGGGGAAAAACTTACGAACTTGTAAGCGTAAAGGAACTTGGCATTAAAGGCGCGCATAACGTGCTAAACGCTTTGGCGGCGGCGGCGGTGGCCTTTTTCATGGGCGCAGAGCCGGCCAAAATGACCAAGGTGCTAAAGGACTTTAAGGGCGTGGAACATCGCATCGAATTTACCGCCCTCGTAGACGGCGTGCCATACTACAACGACAGCAAGGCCACCAACACCGACTCGGCCATAAAAGCCCTTGAAACTTTCGACGGGCATATAATCCTTTTGGCCGGGGGGGACGACAAAGGCACGGACTTAACGGATTTTATGGCCTTGGTAAAGAAAAAAACCGACGCGCTGATTTTAATGGGCGACGCGGCGGCGCGGTTCAAGGAAAACGCTCTAAAAGCCGGCATAGCCGCCGAAAACATCATTGAGGCGGGCTATTCCATGGACAAGGCGGTGCAAGAAGCCAAAAAACTTGCCCATTCGGGGCAAATTGTGCTCTTGTCGCCCGCTTGCGCCAGTTTTGATATGTACAACGGCTTTGAAGAACGGGGTCGCGATTTTAAGCGGGCAGTGGGAGAGTTGGCGAGGTAAAATTTTGAGAATAATCGTATCGGGCGGCGGCACCGGCGGGCATATTTATCCGGCGGTGACCATAATAAACGCCATAAAGGAACTAAAACCTGCGGCGGAATTTTTGTACGTCGGCACGGAAAAGGGACTTGAGGCGGACATAATCCCCAAGGAGGGCTTGCCCTTCGCGGGAGTAAACATAGAAGGTTTCGAGCGGCACATCACCGCCCAAAATTTTATTCGCGCCGCCAAAGCCATGGTAAGCGTGGTGAAGGCGCGGCAAATAGTGAAAAACTTTCGCCCCGATATTGCAATCGGCACAGGGGGCTACGCGGCAGGGCCGGTGCTTTTGGCAGCCAGCCTTATGAATGTGCCGACACTCATTCAGGAACAAAACGTGGTGGCGGGCATCACCAACAAAATCCTTGCCAAGTTTGTGACAAAAATCGCCGTGGGCTGCCAAGAGGCAACGGCCAAGTTCCCCGCCGAAAAGACGATTTTCACCGGCAACCCCGTGCGAAAGGAAATTCTTTCGGCCAAACGGGAGGATGGCATAAAAGCCTTTGGCTTTAATCCGCAGAAAAAAATTGTCCTTGTGTCCGGGGGAAGCCGGGGCGCAAGGAGCATTAACCGCGCCATGGTGGATGTCATCAAAAATTTTGCCGAGGGAAGCGACCTGCAAATTCTCCTTGTTACGGGAAAGACCGAATATGAGGATATTATAAAAAGAATTGCCGACGCAGGGGTAAACCTTGAAAACAACCCGCATATAAAAGTAGAACCGTATCTGTACAATATGCCCCAAGCCCTTGCCATGGCGGATTTGGCGGTGTTCCGCGCCGGTGCAACCAGCATAGCGGAACTTACGGCGCGGGGTGTTCCGGCTGTTCTTATACCCTACCCCTACGCGGCGGAAAATCATCAGGAGTTTAACGCCCGCGCCCTCGCGGAAGCAGGGGCGGCGCAGATGATATTAAACAAGGACTTAACGGGGGAACTCTTGGCCGCCGCCATAACGAAAATTATGGCCGACGAGGAAGTTTTGGCAAACATGGCCAAAAACAGCCGCGCCATGGGAAAACCTGCGGCGACGGAAGATATAGCCAAATTGGCCATAGGGCTTGCGGCGCAAAAAGAAAGGTGTGAATAATTTGCTTAAAGGATTGGAAGGGCTAAACAAAATTCATTTCATCGGGATAGGCGGCGCAGGCATGAGCGCCCTTGCAAAAATTCTCCTTGAAATGGGCTATGAGGTATCAGGCTCTGATAAAAGCGAGTCCGCCATGACAAAACATCTGAAGGACTTGGGGGCGACGGTGTTCATAGGCCACAGCAGCGGCAACGTGCGCGGGGTGGATGCCGTGGTGGTGTCAAGCGCAATCCCTTTTGACAACCCGGAGGTGTTGGCAGCCCATGACCTAAACATACCCAAACTGCACCGTTCGGACATAAACGCCGCCTTGCTTAACGCCAAAAAGGGCATCGCCGTAGCGGGGGCCCATGGGAAAACCACCACCACATCAATGATTGGCGTTATGCTAAACCACCTCAATCTTTCCCCCACCGTAATAATAGGCGGCGAATCCCCGGACCTTGGGACAAACGCCCTTTTGGGCAAGGGTGAATATTTGGTGAGCGAGGCGGACGAAAGCGACGGTTCTTTTTTGAAACTCCGCCCCCATATCGCGGTTGTGACCAACGTGGAAAACGATCACCTCGACCATTACGGCACAATGGAGAACATTCGCGCCGCCTTTAAGGAATTTATCGAAAACACCGACGAAAAAACAGGCTGCGCAGTATTGTGCTTTGACAGCGAGAACCTGCGGCAAATAGCCCAAAACATCAACCGCAAATATTATTCCTACGCCATTGAACACGAGGCGGACTACAGGGCGGCCAACATAGAAACCGACGGGCAAGGCACTTCCTTTGACGTTATCCATGGCGGGGAAAATTTGGGGCGGGTTACTCTCAGCATACCCGGGCGGCACAATGTTTTGGACGCTTTGGCGGCGATGGTGACGGGGCTGACCATGGGGCTAAAAACCGAGGACATGGCGGCGGGGCTTAAAATTTTCCACGGCGCAAAACGGCGGTTTCAATTAAAAGGGTTTGAAAAGGGCATCCGCGTCATTGACGATTACGCTCACCACCCCACGGAGATAACCGCCACGTTGGAGGCGGCCAAGGAAACAAAACCCAAACGCCTTATTTGTGTTTTCCAACCCCACCGTTATTCGCGAACCCAGCTGTTGCACAGCGAATTTGCCACCGCCTTCGGCGCGGCGGATATATTGGTTATGACAGACATTTACCCGGCGGGAGAAGCCCCCATACCCGGCATTGACGGCACGACCATTCCCCGTGACATCAAAAATTTCACCGGGAAACTCCCCATGTATATCGAGGAGCGGGAAAAGCTGGCCGAGTATTTGCTGTCAATCGTGCAGGAAGGGGACATGGTAATCACCATGGGCGCGGGAGATATTTACAAAACCGGCGAAGAACTTTTGGAACTGTTGCGGGGTAAAGGTAAATGAGCGAAGTAAGCAAAAAGAAAATAACCGTCGTAATGGGCGGCACATCGTCGGAGGCGGCGGTGTCCCGCCGTTCCGGCGCGGCCATATTGGCGGCGTTGAAGGAAAAAGGCTACAATGCGGAGGGCTTGGAGCTAAACCCAGCCACTTTTTACGACGACATCAAAAAAAGCGGCGCGGCAATGGTGTTTAACGCCCTCCATGGGCGCTACGGCGAGGACGGAATTTTACAGGGGACGTTGGATATGCTTGACATTCCCTACACCGGCTCGGACGTTTTGGCGGCATCCTTAACCATGGACAAGGCAATGGCCAAACGGGTTTTTGCGGCGGAAAATATCCCCACACCCCGTTACAAAATTTTCGGCCGCGGGGGCGACGCCCAAAAAATCGCCGCCGAAATTCGCCGCGAATTTAATCTCCCCGTGGTTATAAAGGCGGCTTCCCAAGGCTCGAGCATCGGCGTTTACATCGTGGAAAAGGACGAAGAACTTGATAAGGCGGCCGAAGATGCCGTTTCCTACGGCGATAACGTGTTGGCGGAGGAATTTATAAAAGGCCGGGAGCTTACCGTGGCGGTTTACGGCGAAACCCAAAGCCCCAAGGCCATGCCCGTTATCGAAATAACCACACTTAGCGGCCGCTATGACTACGAGAGCAAGTACACGGTGGGCGCATCCACCCACATAGTCCCCGCGCCCATTTCCGACGAAAAAACCGCCGAAGCAAAGAGCATCGCCGAAAAAACTTTCACCGTCTGCGGCTGTCGCGGCGTTGCTCGAATTGACATGATGATGAACGAGGCGGGGGAGCTTTTTGTTATCGAGGTAAACTCCGTGCCGGGGATGACGGAAACTTCCCTTGTGCCGGATGCGGCGCGGTCTATGGGGCTTAGTTTCCCCGATTTGTGCGAAAAAATTCTCCTTATGGCGGGATTTGTTCCGTGAGCAGCCGCCCTGCGAAAAAACGCAGCCACCGCAGGCTGAGGAAAATGTTTTATTTTCTTTTTGCCTTTGGCGCGGTTATTGGCATTGTGGTTTATTCGCCCCTTTTCACCGTGCGGGAAATTGCGGTGACGGGCAACCTCTATCTTGATAAGGACGAAGTGACGCGTATAGCTGGAGTTTATTTGGGCGAGCCGCTTTTTCAAATGGACACGGTGGCGGTGACGAAGCGGATTACCGAGGACTTGCGGATTGAGGAAGCGTCGGTGCGCCGCTCCTTTCCCGACACCCTCAAAATCACAGTGAAAGAGCGAACGCCCATGGCCACCATGGCCACGGATTACGGCTACGCGGATATAGACCGTCGCGGCAAGGTCATCGACAGCTATAAGACCCTAAAGAAAATGCCCATCCCCATGATAACGGGGCTGACCCTGCGGGACAAATACATCGGCGACGACGTGGAGGACAAAATAATAAAGGATATTTTGACCTTTTTGCAACAGCTTGACGCGCCGTCGTTAAATCAAATATCCGAAGTGGCCATTGTATCCCCCGACTACATCGTGGCCTACACCACCAAACGGGTGCAAATTCGCTTGGGCAAATTGGAACGGCTTGAGGAAAAGGCCAAACTGACCATAGATTTCTTGGAGGATTTGGCGGAAAACAAGCGAAACATTGAGTTTATAGATTTTAACTATACCGCGCCTTTCGTGAAACTGGCGCAATGACGAGGGATTTTTATGCGCCTGAAGGACATAAAACAAGGAAGTGTGTCGATAGCCTGCGTGTGCATGGTCTTGGGCTTTATGCTGGCCGTGCAGTTTAGAACCACCGAAACCATGAAAGCGGGCGTAAGGTATCAGCGGGCGGAGGAACTTGCCGACCGTTTGATTGAAACGGAAAAAGAACGGGACAACCTCAAAAAAGAGCTTGAAAACCTGCGGCAAACAGGCGAGGGGGACATGGGCAAAGAAAACGAAAAACTGCGCCTTAAAGCCGCTCTTACCCCCCTCGTGGGCGAAGGCGTAATAGTCCGCATGGACGACAGCGGCAAAAAATCAAAGCCCGGGGAAAACCCGAACCTCTATGTTATCCATGACGACGACCTTTTGCGGGTGATAAACGAACTGCGGGCGGCGGGAGCGGAGGCCGTGGCGGTGAATGGGCAACGGCTCATCGGCACAAGCGAAATTCGTTGCGCAGGGCCTACGGTGTCCGTCAACAACGTACGTTCCGCCGCGCCCTTTGAAATTTGCGCCATCGGCAAGAAGGACACCTTGGAAAACGCCCTTAAAATGCGCGGCGGCGTGGCGGAAACCTTGAACGTGTGGGGCATTGCCCTTGACATAACCGCCGACGACAATGTTTACATACCGCCCTATAAAGGCGTATGGCGAAACGAATACGCCCGCCAAACGACGGAAACGGACGGCAAGAAGGAGATTACAAAATGATTTTGCCCGCAGTAGGTTTTTTGGTTGGGCTGGTCTTGGGGACTTACAGCCCCGTAATAATCCCCGCAGTTTACGCCAAATTTTTCTCCGTGGCCTTTTTGTCCACCTTGGACTCGGTGTTCGGCGGGTTAAAGGCGGCCTCTGCCGACAAGTTTGACAACGCGGTTTTTATAAGCGGCTTTTTCGTCAACGCCCTGTTGGCTGCTTTCTTGGTTTACGTCGGCGACAGGCTGGGCATTGATTTATATTATGCGGTGTTGTTGGTTTTTGGTTTTAGAATATTTAAGAACATGGCGGTTTTGCGTCGTTATGTTTTGAAAAAGCAACCATGAGCAAAAAATGAAAACTTGCTGAAAGAAATGCCGAAAAAACCGCGAAAAATCGACAAAAAAAGTTATTCGCCCTATAGAATTTATAAAAAAATGGTGCTATAATGCTATAGCATATATTTGTAATCATTATGGGGCATTATCATCGTTGCCTCAAATTCTATACCTAACTTTGGCTGTCGGATTTATCCAATCTTTTTTATCGGCGGACAAAAAACTGTTTGGGGGTTTTGACCTGTGTTTGAACTTGTAGACAATGAAACAGATCATTTCGCTAAAATAAAAGTAATAGGCGTGGGCGGGGGCGGCAGCAATGCCGTGAACCGAATGATAGAAAGCGGCTTGCAGGGCGTTGACTTTATCGCGGTCAACACGGATGCCCAAGCGCTCCTTCATTCCCTTGCGCCCAAACGTATGCAGATAGGCGAAAAACTGACCCGCGGCTTGGGCGCGGGGGCAAAGCCGGAAATCGGCGAACAGGCGGCGCAAGAAAGCCGCGAGGATGTGCTTGAAGCTCTTCGCAACGCGGACATGGTGTTTATCACCGCCGGCATGGGCGGCGGCACCGGCACGGGGGCTGCCCCGGTGGTGGCCGAGTGCGCCCGCGAGGTGGGTGCGCTCACCGTGGGCGTTGTGACGAAGCCTTTTGCCTTCGAGGGGCCGGCGCGTCGCCGCAAAGGGGATATGGGCATCGAGAACCTAAAGAAATATGTCGATACCATAATCACCATACCTAACGACCGTTTGCTCCAAGTGGTTGATCGAAAGACACCCATTACCGAAGCGTTTCGCATTGCGGACGATGTGTTGCGCCAAGGCGTTAAGGGTATTTCGGACTTAATATCCCAGCCCGGTCTTATCAATTTGGACTTTGCCGACGTAAAATCGGTGATGAGCAACGCCGGCTCGGCTCTTATGGGCATCGGCACCGGGAAAGGCGAAAACGCCGCCGTGGATGCCGCCAAAGGCGCGGTGGCGTCGCCCCTTCTTGAAACCAGCATCCAAGGAGCGCGGGGCATAATCCTAAACATAACCGGCTCGGCGGAGGCACTGACCATGGTGGAAGTGAACGAAGCCATGGTGACCATCCAAGAATCGGCTCACCCGGACGCGAACATCATCTTCGGCGCGGCCATTGACGATGCCATGGACGACGTGGTGACGGTGACGGTTATAGCCACCGGGTTCGATTCGCCGGACAGCGTCGGTGTTGTCGACAACAATTCGACGGACCCGGGTTTTGGCATACCGCCCATGCCCCAGTTTGGCATACCGGACTTTGGTAGCACCCGTCAGCAGCAGTCGCCGCCTAATGTGTCTTCGCCCATATCGCCGCCTTCGCCGTCGCAACCCGCTACATCTTCTTCTGCGTCGGCGCAGCCTCAAGCAAAACCTGCGGACAGTTCTCAGGATATTGGCATTGACATTCCTTTTTGGATGCGTCGAAAGTAAGGGAGTTTTATCATGCAACAACAATGGGCGATTGAAGGCGAACTCTTGGACGTGCAGATGAAAATTGACAAATTAAAGAAGAAAAGCTCCTTAACCGAAGAGGAAAAGGCAAGTTTGGAAGATATGACCAAACGCAAAGACGTACTTGAAAAGCAACTTCGCAAAGAGCGAATGAAGAGTTGTTAAAAGAACCGCCGTCGGCCAAAAGCCGATGGCGGTTCTTTAACTCTTGCTCCACAGACCACAAAAACCCCCGAATACAAATTCGGGGGTTTTTTCTGGTACAATCGTTCAACCGTAAATCTGCGAAGTTATTTGTTAAATATGTTCTTTAACGCTTGCTTGTTTACGTCGCGGTTAAGTTGAGCAAGGTAGGTGGTAAGTTTGATGTTCTTCGGGCAAACTTCGACGCAGTTTTGGCTGTTGCCGCAACTTGTGATGCCGCCTTTTTCCATAAGAGCGTTAAGCCGCTTGGGCGCATCGAATTTCCCCAAGGGATGCAAATTGAAAAGATACGCTTGCACCGTGGGCGCAGGACCGATAAAGTCCGATTGCGGCCCCACGTTGGGGCAGGCCTCCAAGCAACACCCGCAGGTCATGCAGTGGGAAATTTCGTAAGCAGTGGCCGCCGTGTAGGGGTTCTGTATCGGCGCATCCTTAACTTCCCAAGTGCCGTCGATTTCCACCCAGCCTTGAATCTTTTTAAGGCTCTCGAACATTACCGATCGGTCGATGAGAAGATCGCGAATGACGGGGAAGGTTCGAGCCGGTTGGAGTTTAATCGGCTGTTTCAATTCGTCGATAAGGGCGCAACAGGCTTGGCGAGCCATGCCGTTAATGACCATCATGCACGCGCCGCAAACTTTTTCTAAGCAGTTACATTCCCAAACAACGGGAGCAACGCGCTTGCCGTCCACCGTGACGGGGTTTTTCTGTATTTCCATGAGCGAAGCCACCACGTTAAGCCCCGGGCGATAGGGAACGTCAAATTCCTGCGTATAGGGCTTTTCGTCGGGGCCGTCCTGCCGCTCGATGATAAATCTGACCATTTTATCTGCCATTATGTAAATCCTCCGTTACTCTTTCTTCGCCACGGCATAGTTGCGGGCGCGGGGCTTAATGAGGGAATGATCGAATTCCATGTACGAAATCTGCGGCTCTTCGGTGTTGGGGTCGTAATCCACAATGGTGGTGCGCATGAAGTGTTCGTCGTCGCGCCCCATGAACACCAACTCGCCGTCGGCATCGGTCATGCGGTTGCCGGCTTCGTCAAGTTTAATTTTGGCGTGTGCGCCGCGGGACTCGTCGCGCATTCTTGCCGCCTTGGTTATGACCATGGCGTACAAAATCATGTTGCGGAGCTGACGAACGAACATGGCTTCTTGGTTCGCCCAGTTGCCATGATCGGTAACGCCGATGTTGTCCCAACGCTTCAGGATTTGCTTTAATTCCTTTAGGCACTGATCGAGGCCTTTGTTTTCACGCTCAATGGAAACATACTTGTACATGATTTCGCCAAGCTCTTGATGCAGACGGTGGGCGTTTTCTTCGCCGTCCATTTTGCGAATGTTGTCAAATTCTTCCAAGCACTCGCGCTGCGCCGCGTCAAGTTCTTCTTGAGTAAGGGGCGCACCAAGTTCGCCGCTTCTGGCCCAACGCAGCGCCTCAGGCCCTGAGACCGTGCCGGAGTACGCCGCCGACAAGAGGGAGTTTGCCCCCAAACGGTTCGCGCCGTGGTACTGATAGTCACATTCGCCGGAGGCCATAAGGCCGGGAATGTTGGTGTGGTGCAGTCTGTCCACCCAAATGCCGCCCATGGAATAGTGAACGGAGGGGAAAATCTCCATGGGGACTTTGCGCGGGTCTTGCCCCACAAATTCCGAGTACATTTCCAAAATGCCGCCCAATTTTCTTTCGAGATAATCGGCGGGTATATGGGAAAGATCGAGGTACACGCGGTTCTCGCCGTTGATGCCAAGCCCCATGTGGACGCAGACTTTGTAAATGGCGCGGCTGGCCACGTCGCGGGGGACAAGGTTGCCATAGGCGGGGTACATTTCTTCGAGGAAGTACCAAGGCTTTCCGTCTTTATACACCCAAACGCGCCCGCCTTCGCCGCGGCAAGCCTCGCTCATAAGGCGGTTTTTATCCGAACCCGGCACAGCCGTGGGGTGAATCTGGATAAATTCGGGGTTTCCTATATGTGCGCCCTGTTTGTAGACCGCAGTCACCGCCGAGCCGTTGCATATTGTGGAAGCGGTGCAACGGCCGAACACTTGCCCCGGCCCGCCCGTTGCCAAGATAACCACGTCGGCGGGGAAGGAGACGATTTCGTTGGAGTTCATGTTCTGCGCCACGATGCCGCGAACAACGCCGTCCTTGTTCTTTATCGCCTTGATAAATTCCCAGAACTCATATTTTTGCACTTTGCCCTTTACTTCCCAACGGCGAACCTGTTCGTCCAAGGCGTACAGGAGTTGTTGGCCGGTGGTGGAGCCGGCAAAGCAGGTGCGTTTGTTCTTTTGGCCGCCGAAATTGCGAAGATCCAAAACGCCTTCAGCGGTGCGGGTGAAGGGTACGCCCATGCGATCGAACATTTTTATGAGTTTGGGCGCGGCTTCCACCATGCCTTTAACGGCGATTTGGTCGGCCAAGAAGTCGCCGCCGTACACAGTGTCGTCAAAGTGTTCGTAAATGCTGTCGTGTTCGCCTTTGGTGTCCATACAGGCGTTGATGCCGCCTTGGGCGCAAAGGGAGTGGGAGCGTTTCACCGGGCAGTAGGAAAAAAGATCAACCTTGCCGCCGCCTTCGCAGATTTTGAGGGTGGCCATAAGACCCGACAGGCCGCCGCCCACCACAATAATTTTATTTTCAGGTTTTGCTGCCATTATTTTCTCCTCTTAAATCACACAAAGTAACTGCCCATAAAGGCGAGAGTCACCAAGCACAGCATGGCGCACAATCCCATGGAAACCGCGCTTATTACGTTTTGCGAACGCGGGCCTTTGGTGATGCCCCATGTCATGCAGAAAGTGGTGATGCCGTTGCAGAAATGGAAAATTGCCGCAAACATACCGAGTATGTAGAGAACGGTCACAAGGGGGCTTGACGTGAAGAAGTTTTGCAACAATTCGTAGCTTATGGGCGTGCCGGTAACGCCTTTGACGTAAAAACGCAAATAGCCGACGTGCCAAATGAGGAACACCACCAAATACCACGCCGTCCAGCGTTGCAAGGTGAAGTTCCAGTTTCTTACGTACCCAAAACGCTCCGGGTTGTTCTTGGCCTGCAAAGCGATATAGATGCCGTAGATGCCGTGGAACAACAAGGGAACGGCGATGCCGCCCACTTCAAGCCCCAAGAAAATGGGTTTGGGGATTAGTTCCATCATGGCAAGCGAGCCGTTTAACGCCTCAGGGCCAAACATCGCCATGGAGTTGGTGAAGATGTGTTCAAAGAGAACCATGCCGAGGGCGAACAAGCCGCAAAGCGAATGAAGCCTCCTTAAATAGAAAGTTGTGTGAAACATTCTATACCTCCTATGATTTCTTTCGTTGCCGTCGACATCATCGACGGCAACAAACGTATTCATGAACGCCCGAAAGGACATTCCAAAAAGCGTAATCCTACAGGCGACGATAGGGTTTTTGCCCGATTTCGTAATAATCGTTGCCTTCGGAGTCGATAACGACGATGGCGGGGAAGTCCTCAACGGTGAGAGCCGCCACCGCCTCAGGGCCAAGCTCCGGGTAGGCCAACACTTCGTATTTTTTTACGGATTTGGCGATTTTGGCCGCCGCGCCGCCAACGGCCGCAAAATAGGTCACGCCGTTTTTCTTCATGGACTCCACCACTTCTTTTGAGCGTGAGCCTTTGCCAATCATGCCTTTTATGCCTTGGTCGAGCATGGTGGGCGTGTAGGCATCCATGCGCCCCGAGGTGGTAGGCCCGCATGAGCCTATGGGGTCGCCGGGTTTAGCCGGGGTGGGTCCAAGGTAATACACTATTTGGTCATGCCAATCAAGGGGCAGTTTTTCGCCCCGCGCCAAGGCTTCGGTCATGGCCTTGTGGGCGGCATCGCGGGCGCTGTATATCGTGCCGCTTATGAGGACGCTGTCGCCGGCTTTTAACTTGCGGGACATTTCTTCGGTGAAGGGCGTTGTTATGCGAATGGTTTTTGCATCAGCCATAATATTTTAATCCCCCTTTATAATCACAAGGTCTTTTCGGAATGACGCATGGCATGGCAACAAATGGAAACAGCCACGGGAAGCCCCGCAATGTGGGTCGGCCCCCATTCAATGTTGACGGCCAGCGCGGTGGTTGTGCCGCCAAGCTGCGGCCCTATGCCGGTTTTGTTTATCATTTCCAAAAGTTCTTCTTCAAGTTTGGCGTATTCGGGGCTTGCGTTCCTCACGTTGGTGGGGCGCGTCAAGGCTTTTTTGGACAAAACAGCCGCCCTGTCCATGGTGCCGCCTATGCCCACGCCCACAACCATGGGGGGGCAGGGGTTGCAACCGGCGTGGAGGATAATATCCATAACGGCTTTTTTAACGCCTTCAACGCCGTCGGCAGGGACCAGCATCTTTACGCCGGATTTGTTCTCAGAGCCAAAGCCCTTGGGCGCGACGGTGATTTTAAGTTTGTCGCCGGGGACGATTTTGGTGTAGATAACCCCGGGCGTATTGTTCTGTGTGTTCTTGCGGTCAAAGAGCGGTTCTTTCACCACGGATTTTCTAAGATACCCTTCGACGTAGCCCTTGGCGATGCCCTCGTTTACGGCATCTTCCAACAAACCGCCCGTAATGTGCAGGTCTTGACCCACTTCCAAAAAGACAATCGTCATGCCGGTGTCTTGGCAATAGGGGCGATCTTCGGCGCGGGCGATTTCCGCGTTTTCGATAATCTGATCCAACACAACCCGACCCACGGGCGATTCTTCGGTTTCGCGGCCGCGCTTTAAGGCTTCGTAAACATCGTTGGGCAAATAATATGCGGCTTCTTTGCACATGGTCGCCACGGTCTCGGTGATTGTTTTTGCATCGAGTTCTCGCAAAGTAATTCCCTCCCAAATTCAAAATATACACAAAGTTATTGTCTTAATTATATTTGCCGCAAGAAAGAAAAATCCTGCCGCAACGGTCAACTATTTTTGCAAATTTATATTTGTCAAGTTGCAAAAGTTGTCGTTAATGTGATAAAGTGTAGCGCGGTATGGAATTTTTACCGTTTTTTTTCATTTCATTTCAAAAACTTTATTCGGGGGGAGTGAATAGTTAAGTGGAAAGAAAGATTGACAGCCTCTTGGTGGGCTTTGCCGTTGTGTTTTTCGTTTTCGCCGTGGCTATAGCCCTGTTGAGCGGGGTTAATTCCTATATAAACCAAACGAGCATTTATAAGGAACAATGCGAAGAAAAAATAAAGCAAGTCGCATCTCACATCGAAAGCTTAATGATGAGCGAGGGAAAACTTTTTTTAAGCTATCAAGATTATGTTATTCAAAATCACGAAAAAGTCCTCATTCCCTTTGATTATTCCGGCGATTGGCAACCGGAACTGACGGCTTTTCAAAATATGTTCGCCGCCAAATATCCGGGGAAAGTTTTCGGCAAGGACGTTTCTTTTGAGGAATTGGACGAAGAATCAAAACTTGCCTTTGCCACCTATTACCAAGAATACTGGATGAGCCGTTACGACGAAATATGCGACAACTTCGGGCTTAAGTACGTTTATTACATAGTGCCCACCGGCGAAGACCTCCATATGTATTATGTGATTGAAGTCAAAGGCGCGAGGGAAAAGCTAATTGTTGACGGCAAGAATTATGTCAATTTTTGCGTCGATATTTTTGAGCCTTTGGAGGAACATCAAAAAATGTGGGAGGCGTGGAACACGGGCAAAAAGCCCACGGGCTACGACACCTACGACAACGAATACGGCAAAACTTACGCCTATTACATTCCCCTTTTTGCGGACGGGAAGAAAGCGGGAGTAATCTCAATAGATGTTGAAATTGCCAAGGTGAACGAGGCCATACTGCAAAACACCGTGCGGGAAATGCTCGGCCTTTGCGCGATAATCGTCTTGGCGTTTGCCACCATGCTTTGGTACATTCATAAACGGTACATACATCGTCTTTCTAAGTTGCAAAATAACGTGCGGGACTACGCCCTCACCAAGAACGCGAAAATTGCCGAAAACATTGAGCGAGAAGTGAAGGGCTACGACGAAATTTCCGCCCTGTCCATGCAGGTATCCGCCATGATTTTGGAACTTGATAATTACATGAACAGTCTTTTTAGCGCAATGCAGGAAATTCAGACCACCAAGGAACACGCCGACGCAATGAGCGAGCTTGCCCACACCGACGCGCTGACGGGCATCGGCAACAAAACCGCCTATGACGACGAAATTCGCCGCATTGAGTGGGAAATTGCCGAAGGGGACGCGAAATTCGGCATTGTTATGGTTGACCTAAATTTCCTAAAGCGCATAAACGATACCTACGGGCATGAGCAGGGCAATGTGGCCATAAGGAAACTTTGCCGCCTTGTCTGCCGCATATTTGAAAATTCCCCCGCCTT
>CAJOQC010000057.1 GCA_905236785.1 uncultured Selenomonadaceae bacterium | reverse complement strand
GGCTGACGGAGGGAGTTTTTAGAGGTTGCCTTTACTTAAATTTTTATCGAAGATTAGTATTAGAGATTGCCTGTAATTTTTTACGGATAATGTAATAATAACAAAGCAGGATAACGCTTGTCAACATACAACGTATGTAGGTTTACAGTATCTTCGATAAAACGTTACTGTTAACAGCTAAGCGAGTAACTCCTCCGCCGCTTCGCGACACCTCACCAAGAGGGGGGCTTAAAGGAATAAGTTTTTTGCCTCTCCTCTTGGAGGGAGGTGGTAGCCCGCAGGGCTGACGGATGGAGTTTTTAGAGGTTGCCTGTATAATTTTGCCCGGACTGTTAAAAAAGCGCGAATTGTGCTAAAATATAAAACATAAAACGAAGGAAAGAAGATAAAGTTTCAAAGATGCCCATGTGTATGTAAGGAGGTACAATCGTTGTCATACATATCAGGATTTATGTTAGGCGCGGCCATCGCCAAAAATTTGCGGCAAGCCTTGGGGGTGGAATCGCCCCGATATGCAAAAAAAACTTCGGCAAGGCCGCCCTTTGCCCTTGCGTCGTCGGCAAAGGGGCGGCGGCGGTATCGCGCCGCGAAAATAAGCGGGGAGCTTGCCGCCATGTTGCAGGGGAAATTGGCGAAACTTCCCTATTTGCGAAAAGTCGAAGTAAACCCGCTGACGGGGAGCATACTTTTTGAATACGACGAAAAGGACGCAGCCAAAATCGACGAATTGGCGAAGGTGTTAAAAAACCGCATTTTCGGCAGCGCCGCGCCCGCAATTAAAAAAATCGCGCCGCAAAACGCCTCGGAGGCGGGAGACCTCACCCGCAGCATAAGAGGCACACTGCGGGATTTTAGCGAGTGGATACGAAGAAACACCGGGGGCATTTTCGATGCCGGTTCTTTGGCGGCGCTTCTTTTTGCTCTTCGCGGCTTGAGGAAAATGATAATCACCAAACAATACCCGTCGGGAACGTCCATGTTGTGGTGGGCGGCATCACTAATGAGAGGTTGGCGAACCATTTGAAATATTTAACCACGAAGGTGAAACTTTCCGTGCCTTTGCCACGGGAAGAACGGATAAAATTGGCGGCAAGAATACGCGCCTGCAAAAGCGCGGTCGCTTGCCAGGCGGAGGAAACAAGCCTTCAAATTTGGCACACGCGCCCTCTGCCCGCCGTGCAAATTCGGCGCATGATAGTGGAAACTTTGGAGCGGGTGAAGGAAGAGTCCGTAAAACCTGCGGATATGTTGGCCGAATATCGCCGCGACGCCCTTATTTCCATGGCGGGTTTTGCGGCTATGGAAATTCTAAAGCGGGTTGCGCCGGAACTTTTTGTTTCGACAAAAATACTGCGGAGCGTCATGGTTTTGGCCATAGCCCGCAAATTTATATCAAGCGGCGTAATGGGCATTGTAAAAGAACACCGCCCCAACGCCGACACCCTGACGGCAACGGCGGTCATAGCCTCGGTGCTGGCGGGTAAACCCGAATCGAGCCTCACGCTTCTTACCCTCTCCAACGGCGCGGAAATGCTCACAAGCTACGCCGCCGAGCGGGCGCGAACCCATATATCCGGCCTGTTGTCCTTGGATCAGCGTTATGTGTGGCTGTTTGAAAACGGCGCGGAGAAAAAAGTCCCGGTGGAGGCCGTGAAGGCGGGGGATACCATAGCGGCGCACACCGGGGAAAAAATCGTCATCGACGGCCATGTTTTGTCCGGCAGCGCGGCGGTGAACCAAGCATCAATCACCGGCGAATCCAACCCCGCCTTAAAGCATGAAGGCTCGCCTGTGTACGCGGGCAGCGTGGTGGAGGCCGGCGAACTCATCATCGCCGTGGAGAAGGTGGGCAAGGACACGTCCCTTTCCCATATAGTGCATTTGGTGGAGGAGGCGCAGACGCGAAAAGCCCCGGTGCAAAACTTCGCCGACAAAATGGCAAACTTCCTTGTCCCCGTGTCCTTTTTGGGGGCGGCCATCGTCTACGGCGCGACGAGGGATTGGCAACGGGTGCTTAATCTTCTCTTTATTGACTTTTCCTGCGGGTTGAAGCTATCAACCGCCACGGCCATATCGGCGGCCATAGGCGCGGCGGCCAAACGGGGCATACTTGTAAAGGGAGGCAACTACATAGAAGCCCTTGCCAACACAGACACGGTGGTTCTTGACAAAACGGGGACTCTTACCGTGGGCATTCCCCAAATAGCCTTTATAAAGACCGCGAAGAATGTTGCGGCGAAGGAAATGATTTTGCTTGCGGCGTCGGCGGAGCAACATTCGGTGCATCCTTTGGCGGTGGCCATTCAAAAGTATGTGAAGGAAAAAGAGTGGGAAACCCCGCAGCACGAGTCCACGGAAACGGTGGTGGCGCGGGGTATGCGCGCCGTTGTGCCGAATTTTCAAGGCTATGCCGGGGGCAATATCTTGGTGGGCAGCCGCAAATTTCTTGGGGAAAACGGCATTGAGGACGCGGAACATTTGGCGGACGGCCTCTTGAGCAAAAATCTTCTCTATGTGGCGCGGAACGATAAGATGCTGGGCATTATCGGCATCGAAGACCCAATACGGCCTCAGATGAAAAAGACCCTTAACCGTATGCGGCGTATCGGCATTGACGAGATTGTGATGCTGACGGGGGACTCCAAGGCGGTGGCCAAGGAGGTTGCCCGCGCCATGGACATTGACTCTTTCCATGCGGAGATTTTGCCCGAGGACAAGGCAAACTATGTCAACAAGTTAAAACAGCGCGGCACGGTTATGATGGTGGGCGATGGCATAAACGACGCGCCGGCCTTGGCCTTTTCCGACGTGGGGGTGTCCTTGGGGGGCAGGCAGACGGACATAGCCGCCGAATCCTCCGCCGTCACCATACACGCGGAAGACCCTTCAAGGCTCATTGAAGCCTTGCGCCTTGGGCGGCGAACGGTGGAACTTATAAATCAAAATTTCTTGGCCACGATTTTGGTTAATTCTTCGGCCATGATTTTGGGCGCTCTCGGCAAAATAAGCCCCCTGTGGGCGGCGGTTATTCACAACACGGCCACCTTGGCGGTGGTGCTGAACAGTTGCCGAATACTAAAACCCGAAGTCTTTAACGGACGGCGAAAAGCATAACTAACTGCGAGAATACCCGCGAAAAAGCCCGGCAGATTTTATCTGTCGGGCTTTTATCGGCGTATAAAGAATGAGCAAAAAAATTTACTCACCGAGCTTGACGAGGGGTGGGGCGAAAGTCTATAACGACAATGTGAAGAGCGGTCGATGTTTTGGAAGGGTGTCGGCTTCCTTTTTGCGGGCGGTTTTTATAACAGCCTAATTGCACATTGATGTGACGCTCATCTTGGGGAGATGGCAAATCAAGGAGCAGCCGGAGGTTTTTTTGGAGATGCCTTTAGGCAAAAACGCTCATGTCAAGGGCATCAAAGCCGGTGAGCAATTTTTTTACTTCGGCGGTTATTTTGCCCACGCCGCCCTTGTCGCGGCTCTCGATGTTAAGGGGCATATTGGGGTCGTGGAGGGACATACGAAGAAGCGCCCAACCGTCGCTAAACACAAGGCGCACGCCTTCATAGGAGGGATGCGCCGCCTTGATGCCTTGTTGCGCGGCGCGGTGTTCAAAGTCCTTCAATACCTTTTGCCCATAAGCGCGGAAATCTTCGACGCCTTCGATTTTTAGGCGATACTCCTTAGCTTCGGCGGGTTGCCCCAACTTTTCAATCAAGTTGTCAAGTTTTTTGCCGGACTTAAAGGCTTGGGCGGCGGCAATGAGGAGTTTTAACGCAAGGTATGCGCCGTCGTCAAGGTAATAGTTTTCGCTTAATGCACCATGGCCGGAGGTTTCGATGGCCAAAGGGGACACAGTGCCGTCGTTGTTTAGATCGATGCATTTGTTGATGACGTTTTTGTACCCGCGCATATAGCGAAGATGTTTTAGGTTCAATTCGTCCTCCAAGAACTCCGTCAGCTCGTCGCTTGTCACCGAATCGGTGACTATGGTGCTGCCGGGGTAATGGGGGGCAAGGATGGCGGCCATAAGAGCAATGAGGGAGTTGCGGCTTATTTCTTCGCCGCTGCTTAAAACCGCGCTCATGCGGTCAACGTCCGTGTCAAAGATAAGCCCCAAGTCGGCCTTGCTGTCAAGGACGGCTTTTTTTATTGCCGCCATGGCCTGTTTGTTCTCCGGGTTAGGTATATGGTTCGGGAAATGCCCGTCCGGCTCTAAGAATACGCTCCCGGTCGTGTCCGCCCCCAAGGGCTTTAGTATTTTTTCGGCGAAGAACCCTCCTGCGCCGTTGCCGGCATCAACTACTATGTGCATACCTTTTAGCGGTTCGTCGCCGCTTTTTAATTCGGCGCGAATCTTGTCCGTAAGGTGGGCGGCGTAGCAGTCGATGAGGTCAAACTTTTCCGTTTTTGCCATGTCGCCTTTTAATTCCGGGGTGCGGATGGCGATTTTTAATATGTTGTTTATGTCTTCATGTTCCGTGCCGCCTTCGGGGGTGAAAAACTTCAGCCCGTTGCGGTTGTAGGGGAGGTGGCTGGCGGTAATCATTATGGAGCCGTCGACCTTTATTTCGTCGTAGACGGTTGACATGAACATGGCGGGGGTGGAGGCAAGGCCGCAGTCCACGGCTGTTGCCCCTGCCGCCGTCAGCGCGTTTAGCACCGCAGTTTTTAGGCTCTTTGCGGATATACGGCTGTCATGCCCCACGGCGATTTTTAGTTCGCTTTTTTTCTTGCCGATTTTCTTTGCCAAAAACTCCGCAAAACCTCCGGCTATTTTGTTGGCGGTCTCGGGGGAAAGTGTCACGGGTTCGCCGGATACGCCCTCCACCGCTACGCCGCGAACGTCGCTGCCGTTGGCCAATTTAAGCAATGTTTTTTCCGAAACGCTCATAATAAATTACCTCCTAAGGTTGTATTGCCTATATAATAGCATAATTCTGACAATTTTGGATAGCCCGACAAAAATTTTTACGAAAATTTTTATGGGATAGTATTACAACCTTCACAGAAAACTTTGTCGGTATAAATATATAAAGCCACCCTAAGAGAGGGGGGAAGCCGCAAAGCGACGGGGGCGATGGGGGAGTTTTTAGGGCATCTCTAAAAACTCGCTTTTATACCTCCTCCCGTCGGCTACGCCGACACCCTCCTCCAAGAGGAGGGCTGATTTAAG
>CAJOQC010000056.1 GCA_905236785.1 uncultured Selenomonadaceae bacterium | reverse complement strand
CTTAAATCAGCCCTCCTCTTGGAGGAGGGTGTCGGCGTAGCCGACGGGAGGAGGTATAAAAGCGAGTTTTTAGAGATGCCCTAAAAATCCAGTTTGAATGGCGAGATAGTTTGACGCTGCGCCCTTGTTTATGATATAAATTATAATGCATAAAAAATGGGGAGGACTGTACTTTTGGATATGAAAGAAATATTGGCGAAGGCTGTGAAAGTTGCCGTTGCCGAAGCAATGGCGGCGGGCGCGTTGCCGAAAGTCGAAACAGATTTGCAAAATGTTATATTCACCGAGCCGCCCAATAAGGAATTGGGCGATTTTGCCACCAATTTCGCCTTGCAAAGCGCAAAACTTTTTCGCCTAAACCCGCGAATAGTGGCTCGCGAAATTGCCAACAGATTAAAGTGCGAACGGCTCGACCACGTCGAAGTGGCAGGCGCAGGGTTTATAAATTTTTACCTAAACGACGCGGCTTTGGCCGACACCATGAAGAATATTTTCGCGGCGGGGGAAAACTGGGGCAACCATCCGCCCAAGGACGCGCCCAAAATTCTCGTGGAATACGTCAGCGCAAACCCAACAGGCCCGTTGCATGTGGGGCATGGGCGGGGTGCTGCGGCGGGGAGTGCGCTTGTCAATATTTTTCGCGCCGCCGGCTTCCCCACCGCGAGCGAATTTTACATAAACGATGCCGGAAACCAAATGGAGAATTTGGCGCTTTCCGTAAACTCCCGTTACTTGGAACTTTTGGGCAAAGAAACGACCTTTCCGGAAAATGGGTATCATGGGGTTGACATAATCGAAACCGCCAAAAAAATCGTCGCAGAGCATGGCGATAAATTCTTGTCCATGGAAGAAGGCGAACGCCTAAAAGCTTTGGGCGAAATTGCTTATAAAGAAAAACTCGCCCTGCTGAAAAGCGACTTGGAGGATTTTCGCGTCACCTTCGACCGTTGGTTCAGCGAGAGGACTTTGCATGAAAGCGGCGCAGTCGATGCTGCCGTGCAAGCGCTTGTTGACAAAGGCGAAATTTACGAAGACGGCGGCGCAAAATGGTTTCGCTCCACCGATTACGGGGATGACAAAGACCGCGTAGTGGTGCGTGACAACGGCATAAAAACTTATCTTGCGGCGGATATTGCCTACCATAAGGACAAATATGAACGCGGCTTTGACAACATGATAAACATTTGGGGCGCGGATCACCATGGTTACGTCAGCCGCGTAAAAGGCGCGATGACCGCCTTGGGGTTCGACGCAAGCAAACTTCAAATAATGCTCTTGCAAATGGTTAGCCTGTATCGTGGCGGCGA
Organism: uncultured Selenomonadaceae bacterium; assembly: GCA_905236785.1. Classification (GTDB taxonomy): domain Bacteria; phylum Bacillota; class Negativicutes; order Selenomonadales; family Selenomonadaceae; genus CAJORE01. Next base: position 711 of record CAJOQC010000056.1, on the reverse strand, counting down.
ACCGGTGAAAATGTCCAAACGCACGGGGCAAAGCGTCACATTGGCGGAGCTTATGGAAGAAGTGGGTACGGATGCGGCGCGGTATTTCTTTTTGATGCGTTCTTTGGACAGTCAGCTTGATTTTGACATCGATTTGGCAACGAAAAAATCCAATGATAACCCGGTATATTACATTCAATATGCCCATGCCCGCATAAAGAGCATATTCAAAAGCGCGGCAGAGGCGGGTATGGAATTACCCGCAGACGAAGAAAACATTGATTTTTCCCTGTTGACCGACGAAACCGAGACGGATTTAATCAAAAAATTGTCAACATACCCCGAAGAAGTGGAAAAGGCTGCCGCCGAACGCGCCCCCCAACGTATCGCTCGCTATGCCTACGATTTGTCGGGAATGTTCCACAGCTTTTACAACAAATGCCGCGTAATAGGCATTGAGGAGAATTTGGCAAAAGCAAGGCTTGCCATGGCGCAGTCTGCGGCAAACACGATTAAACACGCCCTCGGATTGTTGGGCGTAAGCGCCCCGGATAAAATGTAACGTTGCTATTTACGGGTAGACCCGAAACCTCTCCGTCAGCCCTACGGGTTGCCACCTCCCCTTTCAGGGGAGGCAAAAAACTTATTCCTTTAAGGAAACACTGCATAAATGAGTTCGTGCCATTGCCGAGGGATTTTTTCGGCAGACAAGGAATGACGACGAAGCGTAGT
>CAJOQC010000055.1 GCA_905236785.1 uncultured Selenomonadaceae bacterium | reverse complement strand
TTTTACACGGATAAATCTACCAAGAAACAAAATCACAAGCACATTCCGCTCCAAACGCGCCTTTGGCGCAACGATAATTTCCTCAAGTTCAAAAGCAAATTCGCCGCTAAATACTTTCTTGAAGTTTAGTTCGTTCCACCGTGCTAATGTCATTATTTTTTCGGGACATTTTCAAAAACGCTTGGCACTGCGATTTTATCATCGCTTATTTTTTGCTTTTTGCATGAAAAACGGCTATAATTATTCGGTATGCAAAAATTTTATCTTAGGAGGCAACACCATGTCCAATCAGAAAAATCCCTATGCGGGGACTAAAACCGAAAAAAATCTTGCCGCTGCATTTGCCGGCGAATCCCAGGCGCGGAACAAATACACCTACTTTGCCTCTCGCGCCAAAAAAGACGGCTATGAACAAATTGCCGCCCTCTTTCTAAAAACCGCCGACAACGAAAAAGAACACGCCAAAATGTGGCTTAAAGAATTAAACGGCATCGGCGATACGGCGGAGAACCTCGCCGCCGCAGCCGACGGAGAAAACTACGAATGGACGGATATGTACGAAGGCTTTGCCAAAACGGCGGAAGAAGAAGGTTTTGCCGTCTTGGCCGCCAAATTCCGCGCCGTGGCCGCCATCGAAAAACATCATGAGGAACGTTATCGCGCTCTTTTGAAGAACGTTGAAACCAAACAGGTTTTTGAAAAGAGCGAAGTTAAAGTGTGGGAATGCCGTAACTGCGGTCATATAGTGGTGGGTACGAAAGCCCCGGAACTTTGCCCCGTGTGCGCTCACCCCAAAAGTTATTTTGAGGTAAACGCCGCAAATTATTGATGAAGATGAAAAGTATTTTGTAAAGGAATGAATTTGATGAAAGCGACGGTTCTTTATGCTCCCACTCTCCGCCAAAGTCCGGCGGAAGCGGAAATTTTAAGCCACAAACTGATGCTCCGCGCAGGTCTTATCCGCAAGGCCGCCGGCGGCGTGTACACCTATTTGCCCCTTGCCGTGCGAACGCTCCGCAAGATTGAAACCATAATCCGCGAAGAAATGGACGCAGCCGGCGGGCAGGAAATAGCCATGCCGATTATTCAACCTGCCGAACTGTGGAAGGAAAGCGGCCGTTGGGACGTGTACGGCGCAGAGATGATGAAAGTGACCGACAGACATGACCGCGAATTTTGCCTTGGCCCAACCCATGAGGAAATGGTGACTTCCTTGGTGCGGGACGAAGTGCGTTCCTATAAAGAACTGCCGCTAATGCTTTATCAAATTCAAAACAAATATCGGGACGAAATCCGCCCCCGTTTCGGGCTTATGCGAAGCCGCGAATTTATAATGAAGGATTTATATTCCTTTGACCGCGACGAAGAGGGCATGAACATTTCCTACAAAAAAATGTACGATGCCTACAGCAACGTGTTTACCCGTTGCGGGTTGGACTTTCGCCCGGTGGAGGCGGACAACGGCGCAATAGGCGGCGGCCATTCCCATGAGTTCACGGTGCTTGCCCCGGCGGGGGAATCCAACATCGCCTGTTGCACAAAATGCGGCTACGCCGCCAGCGACGAAAAAGCGGAGATAAAACTTCCCGCCGCCGACACCGAAGAAATGTTGCCCATGGAAAAAATCCCCACCCCCGGCACTCACACCATTAACTTGTTGGCGGAATTTTTGCATATTCCCGCCGCCAAGACCATAAAAGCGGTGGCCTTTGCCGACGAAAACGACCGCGTTATTTTGGCCTTCGTGCGCGGCGACCATGAAGCAAACGAGACGAAAATCAAAAACGCTGTGGGCGCATTGCAACTTATCATGGCCGAAGATACAGCAATTTGCGCCGTAGGCGGCGAGCCGGGTTTTATGAGCCCCATAGGTATCAACGAAGAGGCGACAGTCGTTGTTGACAGTGCCGTTATGAATATGAAAAACGCCGTGACCGGCGCAAATGAGCGGGATTATCACTATAAAAACGTAAACCCGACGCGGGATTTTACGAACAAAAACATGATTGTAACCGACATACGCATGGTGCAGGACGGAGACCCTTGCCCCCGTTGCGGCGAAAAAATGTTTATGACTCGCGGCATTGAGGCGGGGCAAGTCTTTTCCTTGGGGACAAAATACAGCGAAGCATTGGGCGCAAAGTTTTTGGACGAGGATGGCAAGGAAAAGCCGTTTCAAATGGGCTGCTACGGCATCGGCGTGGGGCGCACCATGCAGGCGGCCATAGAGCAGATGAACGACGAACATGGCATTATTTGGCCGCGAGCCATCGCCCCCTTTGAGGTTGTGGTTGTGCCGGTTAATGCAAAGGACGAAAAACAATTTGCCATAGCGGAAAAAATTTACGAAGAGTTAAAAGCCGAAAACATAGACGTACTCTTTGACGATCGCCCGGAACGCGCCGGCGTTAAGTTTAAGGACTGCGATTTAATAGGCTACCCCCTTCGCGTTACCGTGGGCAACAAAGCCGCAGAAACGGGCGAAATTGAAATTAAAATCCGTAAGAGCGGCGAAATGAAAAATTTGCCCGCCGACAATTATTTGACCGAACTAAAAGAAATTTTGAAAGGACTTTGACATGGCGGTGAAACTTTTTGTTTCCGATTTGGACGGCACGCTTTTGCCGACGGGAGACGAGGTGTCGGCAAAAAACATCAAAGCGGCGCAAGATATGAGCGCGGCGGGAATAACGGTGACCATAGCCACCGGCAGAATGTACAAAGCCGCTTTGCCCGTGGCCAAAAAACTTGCCGTTGATGTGCCGATTATCACCTATAACGGCGCATTGATAAAAAAAGTGACGGGGGAAGTTGTTTATAAAAATTGCCTTGCCCCGGATATTGTTTTAGGCGTCCTTGATTTTTGCAAAAAAAATAATTGGTATGTTCAGTTATACAGCCGCGACGAGCTTTATTACGCAAAAAGTTGCGCAGAATCACATGGCTACGAAACGGCGCAAAAAGTAGCAGGACACGAAGTCGGCGCGGCAGGGCTTAGAGAGCGCACCGAGGACGTTACCAAATTACTGCTCATCACCAAGGGCGCGGAGGAAACAGCCGCCCGCATAAATAAATTACAGGAGCATTTTGCGGACAAACTAAACATAGTTAAAAGCAACGCAAATTACGCGGAAGCGGTAAACCCCGGCGTAAGCAAAGCGGCCGCCCTTAAAATATTGGCGGAAAAACTTGCCGTACCCATTGAAGAGGTAATGGCCATAGGGGACTCGGACAACGACTTGCCCATGCTAAAAGCCGCCGGAAAAAGCATTGCCATGGGCAACGCCGCCCCCCATGTGAAGGCGGCCTGTGATTTTATCACCGAAAGTTGCGATAAGGACGGTTTTGCCGCAGCGGTTTATAAATATGTTCTGTCAGCGGAGGAAAACCAATGAACGAAAAAGAAACCGCTCTTTCTGCCAAAAACGTCGAGCCTGTGAAACCGCGTTTTGTCATAGTGACGGGTATGTCCGGCGGCGGCAAAACGGAGGCGTGTCGTGTTCTTGAAGATTTGGGGTATTTTTGCGTCGATAATCTGCCGCCGATTTTTATTCCGAAATTCCATGAGCTGTGCGAAAGTTCCGGGGGGCACGTTTCAAAGGTGGTTTTGGTGGTTGACACCAGAAGCCGCGATTTTTTCGACCAGTTTATTCATGTCCTTGAGGACATGGACAGGAACGAACAACCATTTGAAATGTTGTTTATGGATGCGGCGGATGAAACCATAATCCGCCGTTATAAAGAAACCCGCCGCCGTCACCCCCTTGCGCCCAACTCGCGCATCACCGACGGCATCGCCAAGGAAAGGGCGCGGCTCGATCCTGTCCGCAACAAGGCGACGTATATCATTAACACCACCACGTTAAAAAAAGTCCAGCTTAAAGAGAAAATACACAAACTATTCGCCGGCAACGACAACGGGCTGATGAACATTGATATTTTGAGTTTTGGCTTTAAGTTCGGTATGCCCCTTGACGCAGATATGGTGCTTGACGTGCGTTTTCTTCCCAACCCCTTTTACATTCCCGACCTTCGCCATAAAAGCGGGCAGGTTAAGGAAGTCGCCGAGTATATAGCCTCTAAGCCGGTAACTCAGGAATTTGTCAAAAGGCTTGATGCGCTTGTGGATTTCCTTGTGCCGCAGTATATTAAGGAAGGCAAGAGCCAACTTGTCATTGCCGTAGGTTGCACCGGGGGGATGCACAGAAGCGTTTTTATAGCGCGGCATCTTTACGATTTATTAAAGGCGCGGGGGCATCAGGTAAAATTGGAGCATCGCGACCTTATGAAAAACGATGTTTGGGAGCACGTTGACGGAGAATAACAATGCATCTTTTGAAATGGCTTTATCCGGGTATCGGCTTTAAGCGGTGGATGTTCTGTTTTGCCGTCGGGGTCATGCTTGTGAGTTTGGGGCTTGCCCTTGTTTTTAACTATAAGTATTTGGACGCGATTGAAGAAGAAATTTTTCGTGCCGTCTACACCTTTTGGGGCAGTTACAACTATACGGTTACCACGGCAATGGGCATATTCATAATAGTGTTGGGTACGGTGCTTATGCTCGTGGCCACGCGATTTGTGGTGCGTTCTCTCATCATGATTTTGTTGCCCAATAAGTCCGAACGCTTGGTGGATTTAATCTACGAAAAAAGGCGTTTGGCGGGCGGCCCTAACATAACGGTAATAGGCGGCGGCCATGGTTTAAGCGTCCTTTTGCGAGGCATAAAATCCGCCACCAGCAATGTTACCGCCGTGGTGACCGTGGCGGACGACGGCGGCTCTTCCGGTCGTTTGCGGGAGGATTTGGGCATCGTGCCGCCGGGGGATTTACGCAACTGTTTGGTGGCCTTGGCCGATACCGAGCCGCTTATGGAAAAATTGTTTCAACATCGTTTCACGGCGGGGAAAGGGTCGCTTTCGGGGCACAGTTTCGGCAATCTTTTTATCGCCGCCATGACGGAAGTCACCGGCGACATTGAGCAGGCTTTGAACGAATCGAGCAAAGTTTTGGCGGTTAAAGGGCGTGTCGTACCCTCAAGCCGCGAGTCCGTGCGCCTTGACGCAATAATGGAGGACGGTACAATCGTTGAAGGCGAGTCCCATATCCCGGAGGCAAAAAAACGCATTAAAAGAGTTCGCCTTTTCCCCCAAGAAGTTAAACCCGTGGAATCGGCTTTGGAGGCAATACGAACCGCCGACGTGATAATCTTGGGGCCGGGTAGTTTGTACACATCCGTCATGCCAAACCTTTTGGTGGAGGGTGTGGCGGAGGAAGTCATAAAGAGCAAAGCGGTAAAAATTTATATTTGCAATGTAATGACGCAACCGGGGGAAACCGACGGTTACACCGCCTCCATGCACGCCAAGGCCATAATCGATCATGGCGGGCGCGGCATCATCGACTATATTTTGGTAAATTCCAAAGTTTTGTCGGAAGATATGCTTGAGCATTACGCCAAAGAGGGGGCATATCCGGTGGAAATCGACGAGGACGCCATAAGCGCGTTGGGCTTGGGGCTTATAAAAGCCGACATAATAAACGAAAACGAGCTTATTCGCCATGACCCCGAAAAATTGGCAAAGAGCATAATGAACGGAATACCCTTTGAGCATTTTTCCGGATTGTGATACTACCAAAAAAGGCAAATTTCAAAAAAGGAAATTTGCCGCCAAGGGCGAATAAAAAAGCGTGGATTATCTCTCCTTGGGAGGTTTTATGACGATAACAAAACTTAAATACAGCGAGTTGCCCGCTGATGAACAAAGTGTAATCAAGCAACTTTACGGAGCGCAAAGCGAATCGGAAAACTCTTATGTGACAAATCGCATTTCCTATTTTCGCGAACTCACCGCTCAGGAAAAGGGGTGTTTCGGTTACAAAATTGCCCTAAGCCCCGGCGTATCTATCTTACAGACGCTTTATAAAATAAAAGGCACGTTGTTGCCGCCGCGCTTTAGCCGCGCCGTAAATACGGCGGTTTTGCGCGAGGATGTTTTGCGTCTTAATTTTTGCCCCGTGGGCAAAAGAATGCTCGCCGTTGTATTTGAGGCGCGACGGGATACCCCCGAAATAATGTTCCGCAACCTTACAAATCTTGACGATGACGAAATCGACGAAACCATCAGAAAGATAATGGATGCCGAAATTCGACGCGGTTTTGACCCCCGCACCGGGAATTTATTGCGCTTTTGCGTGTTGCATACCGGGGACGAAGAATATGCGGTGATAGTGACGGCCGTTCGCGCCGTGGTGGAGGCTTTTGACGTTCGCCGTTTGTTTCGCGAGGCGCTAAAGTTAAACCAAGACGAAGGGCAAACGTCGCCGACGGCGGATTTTGAGAATTTTACAGCCGAGAGTTTAAGCGAATCCGTCCGCAAGTATTGGACGGATGTTTTAAGCGACCTTGGCCCTATGCCCAAGTTGCCAAACGCGAAGGAAAAGCCCAAGACGGTTGCGGGCTTTTCCCAAGAAGCATCTTATGTCACTCGTATTCATGGCGCGGTTCTTTCCGATTTGCGGGATTACGCAAAGTCCAACAAGTTGCTTTTAATGACCATGTTGCAAACGGCTTGGGGAATGTTGCTGTTAGAGAGCAATCATTGTCGCGACGTTGTGTTTTGCCTGTCCATGCCAAAACGCGAGGGAAGTTCCTTCGGCGATCGCGGCAGTCAAAGCACCGTTCCCATACGGTTGAAGATTGATGGAAACCCTACGATTAAAGACCTTACGGCGCAGGCGTTTAAGCAATTTATGGTGTCTCAACCTTACGCCAACGCGGGGAAGGAAAGCATTGTCGATCTTTTGGCCGAGCAGGGCGGCTCTTTTAATCATGTGCTTGATTTTTTCAATTTTTTCGTTGGCGAAGAAGCCTATTCAAAAACCGAGGCGTTGCCCGACGGCAAAATCGTGACGCAGGTGTCGCGAGATGCGCAGGATATTTGCCTCAGCATGGATTTTCGCTACTATGACAATCAAGTTTATTTGTCGCTTTTTTATGACAAGAATGTTTTTGAGGAAAAAGACATCGCGCTTTTTGCCGATCAATACTTGGTGTCCGTGCAACAAATGGTCACCGATTGGACACTGCCCTATGATGCCTTCAGCGAGCGGCTTACCGCTCGTATCGAGAATTTACTGACCGATGCACAAGGGCAAAGACAAAGCGACATACGGGAACTTCAGGATTATCTGTTCAAATTGCCGCTTTTGCAAGAGTGTGATCAGGGCGTTATACAACAAATCTTGCAAAGCGCTCGACTGGGCGAAGGCAAATCCGCCGCCAAACTTGCCGTTTACTTTGAAGGCGACCGCCTAAGCGAACAGGATATGAAAGATCAAATGGTTTTTGTCATAAACGGCAAGGTCTCAAGGAGTATCGAAGCCGGCGACGGCTGGTACAACACT
>CAJOQC010000054.1 GCA_905236785.1 uncultured Selenomonadaceae bacterium | reverse complement strand
TGTATTCCTATGGTCACATTATAGGCGCAACTCTTTAGAATGAAATTAACCGCAAATTAAAAATACATTAGGGGATGTTCTTTCTTTATCTTTTTCTTTTGCTACTTTTCTTTTTCTCTTTCTTTTCAAAGAAAGAGAAAAAGAAAAGCAGTGCTTTTTAACTATAAAGGAAAAATTAAAACAAGCCGGTGATTTTTCCGTTGTCGTCGATGTCCATGCCTTCCGCCGCCGGTTTTTTCGGCAGGCCGGGCATGGTGAGTATGTTCCCCGTGAGGGCGACCACGAACCCTGCGCCCGCCGACAGGCGAAGCTCCCGCACCGTGACGGAAAAATCCCATGGGCGGCCGATTTTGGCGGCGTCGTCGGAAAGGGAATATTGGGTTTTGGCCATGCAAACGGGAAGGTTGCCGCAGCCCATGGTTTCGATTTCTTCAAGCTGTTTTTGCGCCTCGGCGGTGAAAACCGCGCCCTTTGCGCCGTAAATTTTTTGCGCCACGGTGTTTATTTTTTCGGCAAGGGGCAGGTTCAGTTCGTACAAAAAGCGAAAATCACTTTCCTTTTCCGTTGCCGCCAAAACTTTTTTCGCCAGTTCCTCACCGCCTGCGCCCCCCTTTGCCCAAACTTCGGAGAGGGCAACCTCTGCGCCCAAGGCGGCGCACTCTTTTTCCACCGCCGCAAGTTCCGCCGCCGTATCCGTGGGGAACGCATTCACTGCCACCACTGCGGGAATGTTATAGCACTGTATACTTTCGATATGTTTTTTGAGGTTTTCCATGCCGGCCGAAAGGGCATCAAAATTTTCCTCGGCAAGTTTGTCCTTGGGGACGCCGCCATGCATTTTTAGGGCGCGTACCGTGGCCACGATAACCACCGCGCTTGGCTTTAGCCCGGCATAACGGCACTTTATGTCCAAAAATTTCTCCGCGCCCAAGTCCGCGCCGAAACCCGCCTCGGTGACGGCGTAATCGGCGGTTTTTTGAGCGTACCGCGTGGCGATGACGCTGTTGCAGCCATGGGCAATGTTGGCAAAAGGACCGCCATGAATGAAGGCGGGCGTCCCCTCCAAAGTCTGCACCAAGTTCGGCTTTATCGCGTCTTTGAACAACAGAGCCAAAGCCCCCAACACGTTAAACTCTTTGGCCTTAACCGGGCGGCCGCCCCGTGTATAGGCAACGATAATTTCCCCCAGTCGCCGCTTTAAGTCGCTGAGGTTATCGGCAAGGCAAAGTATGGCCATCATTTCGCTGGCCACTGTGATGTCAAAACCGCTCTCACGGGGCACGCCATGAGCTTTCCCCCCCAAGCCTATCACCACTTGCCTTAAGGCGCGGTCGTTTAGGTCAAGCACCCGTTTCCACACCACTCTTCGCGTGTCAATATCAAGTTCGTTGCCCTGTTGAATATGGTTGTCAATCACCGCCGCCAACAGATTATGAGCCGTGGTTACGGCATGGAAATCGCCGGTAAAATGCAGATTTATATCCTCCATGGGCACTACCTGCGCCATGCCGCCCCCGGCCGCGCCGCCTTTAAGCCCAAAGCAAGGGCCTAAGGAGGGTTCGCGCAGGGCAAGGGCGGTTTTTTTGCCAAGACGCGAGAGGGCGTCGGCAAGGCCGATGCTGGTGGTGGTCTTTCCTTCGCCTGCGGGGGTCGGGTTTATGGCCGTCACCAAAATCAATTTGCCGTCGGCGTTGTTTTTCACCTTTTCCCAAGCCGTTGCGGCGATTTTCGCCTTATATTTGCCGTAATGCTCAATATCATCAATGTCAAAATCCAGTTTAGCGGCAATTTCTTCGATAGGCTGCAATTTTGCCTCTTGGGCAATTTCCACGTCGCTTTTCATGTTACTTTTCACCTTCAAGCTGTTTTTCGGCGGCAAAAACCACGTTGTTCATCAAGGTTGCCACCGTCAAAAGACCGACGCCCCCCGGCACGGGAGTTATTGCGCCGGCAACTTCCTTCACGGCCTCAAAATCCACGTCCCCCGCCAATTTTTTCGGCGCGATACGGTTTATGCCCACGTCTATGACCGTCGCGCCCTCCTTTACCATATCGGCGGTGACAAATTTGGGTTTTCCCATGGCCGCCACCAAGATGTCCGCTTCCTTTGCCACCGCCGCCAAATCTTTCGTGTGGCTGTGGCAAACCGTCACCGTGGCGTTTTCTTTCATTAAAAGATGCAACATTGGTTTGCCGACGATGTTGCTCCTGCCGATTATAACGGCGCGTTTGCCGTCGATTTCGATTCCCGCCGATTTTAACATTCGTATGCACCCCAAGGGCGTACAGGGGGTGAGAGCATCTTGCCCCGTGACCAATTTGCCCACGTTTTGCGGGTGAAACCCATCAACGTCCTTGGCGGGGTTTATTCTTTCTAATATTTCGTCGGAACAGGCGGCAATTTGCTTTGGCAAGGGGAGCTGAACCAAAATGCCATGGATTTTTTTGTCGTTGTTTAACTCGTCGATTTTCGCCAAAAGTTCTTCTTTTGCGGTTTCCTCCGGCAAGGCAATAACCTCGGAGTAGATGCCAAGTTCTTCGCAGGATTTATGTTTGTTGCGAACATAAACCTCAGAGGCGGGGTTGTTGCCGACAATGATGACGGCAAGCCCCGGCGCGACGCCGTATTTTTCTTTTATTGCCGCCGCTTTTATTTTAGCATCGTTCTTAAACTCGGCGGCAAAAACTTTTCCTTCCAAAATTCGCGCTGACATTTTATCGTGCCTCCTTTATTTTAAGTGCCGTTGTTTGCGGCGGCGCAAATACCAAATTGCAATGAAGGCGGCGACGACAAGGACAAATATTATGCTTGCCGTATGCCCCGCCTCGGTGAGCTTCTTCCAACTTTCGCCCAACATCATGCCCGCAAAAATAATTAAAATTGTCCACGGGAGAGAACCGGCGAAGGTCAATATCAAAAACTTTTTGAAATCCACCCGGGCAAAACCGGCGGGCAGAGAAATAAAGGTTCGCACCACGGGGAGCATACGGCTGAAGAACACCGCCTTTAGGCCGTATTTGTCAAACCACCGTTGCGCCAAGTCAACGTGAGATTTTTTTATCAGAAAGTAGCGGCCGTATTTATCCACGAACACACGCCCGCCGCGGCTGCCTACCCAATAGGCAAAAACAGACCCCGCCATGCCACCTATCATGCCTGCCGTAAGCGCGCCGGCAAAGGACATTTTCCCCGCAAAAATCATATAACCGGCAAAGCCCAAGATAAGCTCGCTGGGAATGGGAATACAGGCGTTTTCCATAGCCATCAGCACCGCCACGGCGAAAGTCCCCCATTGGGCGATAAACGCCAAAAAAATATCCGCAAAATGCTCCATAAAAAGCCCCCATATAAAATTTTATAAAACAAAAGCCCGCATAAAGCGGGCGAAAAGGCGAATGGTGCCTCAGAGCGGAATCGAACCACTGACACGGGGATTTTCAGTCCCCTGCTCTACCAACTGAGCTACCGAGGCAAAATGGCGAC
>CAJOQC010000053.1 GCA_905236785.1 uncultured Selenomonadaceae bacterium | reverse complement strand
TAATCGAATAAAACTCCCGCCGCTTGCCCAACGGCCAAGCCGCCGTCCCCCGGGGGCAACAGCGAGGCGGTGACGACGGCAAAACCACGCTGCGCAAGTTTTTCTTTGGCCAAGGCAAGCAGGAGTTTGTTTTGGAACACGCCCCCCGCCAAAGCAACCGTGTTTACGCCGCACACATCACGCCCCCGCGCCGCCCCCGCCGCGATAACCTCCGCAAGGGAGGCATGAAACAGCCATGCCAAACGCCCCGCATCCTCCCCCGCCAAACGCCGCGCCGCAATTTCGGCAAAAAGAGCCGTCGTTGGCGCAAGAAAAAAGGGTTCGCCCTGTCGCAACTTTTGCTCTGTCTGGGAAAAAAGAGCCGCAACTTTCGGGAAATCTTCGGAAGTGTTTTTTTGATACAGCGTCGCCGCCCGTTCAAGCGCCATGGCCGCCTCCCCCTCAAAGGTAGATTTGCGGCACAGGGAAAGAACTGCGCTCACCGCATCAAAAAGCCGCCCCGCGCTTGTAGAAACTGCGGCGCGTCGTTTTAGAAAATTATGGGCGTTTATTTCTTTTGCCGCAGCCAAGTTAAGTTCTCTTGCCGCAACGGCAAATTTATCGCCGCAAACGTCCTCCAACAGGGACAGGGCAATTCGCCAACCTTCCTTTGAGGCCGCGTCGCCCCCCACATGGCGAAAAGGCGCAACAGAACCCAATCGACGGCAGGAACGATAATCCGCCAGCAAAAATTCGCCGCCCCAAATTGTGCCGTCCGCGCCGTACCCCGTGCCGTCAAAGGCTACGCCGATAACAGGCTCGTCGATTTTGTTTTCGATCATCACCGACAGAACATGGGCATGGTGATGCAAAACAAACTTTATGGGCAAATTCCGCTCGCGGCTCATTTCTTCGGCAATTTCCCGCGTCTTGTAGCGGGGGTGAGGGTCGCAAACAATTACGTCGGGGCTTATGCCCAAAAGTTTTTCCGTAAGGGACACGGAATCTTTCAGCGCGTCGGCGGAGCGCAAATCCGCCATGTCGCCTATGTAGGCGGAAGGATAAAAAATATTGCCTTTTCTAAGGCAAAAAGTATTTTTTAAGTCCCCCCCCAAGGCCAACACGTTGCCCGTAAATTCCCCATTCGCCACAAAGGGCAGGGGTGCAAAACCGCGACTTCGGCGAATCATATAAGGCTTATCTTCAAAAATATCCGTCACCGAGTCGTCGCTTCTAAGTCTAATTCGCCTGTTGTGGGCAAGTATTGCGTCGCAAAAAGGGCTAAGAATGTTCGTCGCTTCCTCTTCCGTGCGGCAAATGGGCGCGTCCGCCGCGTTGCCGCTGGTCATGACGAGAGCGGATGGCATGACAAGCCCGTCGGGGTAATCGCCAAGGAGCAACAGTTGCAAGGGCGCATAGGGGAGCATAACCCCAAGGGTCAAACTGTTCGGCGCGACTTCTTCCGCCACGATGCTCTTGGCCTTTTTCGGCAACAGAACAATGGGCTTTTGCCAATCGGTGAGAATTTTTTGGGCGGCGGGGGAAATTTCGCAGTTTTCCTTTGCCGTCGTTAAATCCCGCATCATCACCGCAAAGGGCTTTGTGGGGCGGTGCTTAAGTTTCCGCAGGCGCATAACGGCGTCGCTGTTTGTGGCATCCGCCGCCAAGTGATAGCCGCCGATGCCTTTTACGGCCACGATTTTCCCCTCGATAATAAGCCGCCGCGCATGGGTAATCGCCGCCTTGCCGCGAATATCCGCCCCAAGGATATACACCGCAGGGCCGCAATCGTTGCAACAGACAGGTTGCGCGTCAAAACGGCGGGTGGCGGGGTCTTCGTATTCGGTGCGGCACTTTTCGCACATGGGGAAATCCTTCATGACGGTGGTTTCGCGGTCGTATGGCACGCCCTCCATAATGGTGAACCGAGGGCCGCAGTCTGTGCAGTTGATGAATGGGTGCAGATAACGACGGTTTTGCGGGTCAAAAAGTTCAGCGCGGCATTTGTCGCAAATGCCCACATCGGGCGGGGCAAACACCGTACCCAACTCCTTTTCGCTGTCGATAATCCGAAAATCCGCAAAATTTTCTTCTTGGGGCATTTGTGTCGTTATAATGTCGATAATGTTCGCCAAAGGCGGCGCGTCATTTTGTAGGGCGCGGCAAAATTCTTCCATGTTGTCGTTGTCGCCGCAGGCGAAAATTTCAACATACGCGCCCTTGTTGGCCACCGTACCCTTTATGCCGAGCCGCGCCGCGAGCCGCGCCACGAAGGGGCGAAACCCCACGCTTTGCACAATGCCGTAAACTGTTATTTTTTTCATGAGGTCGCATTTTCTCCGAAATATATTTTTGCCATGTACTCGTTTATTTTCTGGGCGGCGTAAGCGGTCAAAAGCCGTTTTACATTGGGGTAGGCGGCGAGTTTTTTTAGGGGCAGGGCGATTATTATGACGGGGGAGTTTACGATTTTAAGGGAAATTTTTTCCTTGCAATCCTTTAGCAGCACCGGCTCGTTGAGGATAATTTTCTCTTGGGTCACGTCAATGCTCTTTGGCGCGCCCTCCGGCAACACCATGAACCGCTCCATTTCCCCCCACTGCAAAAACAGCAACAAATCCCCGTCGGCGGGGGGCAAGTCGCCGGGTACGGAACAGGTGAAAATTTTGGCCGCCGTCACCATTTTTTTTAGCTCCATGCGCGGTATTTGCCGAAACAGATAAAAATCATAAAAGAACCGTTCCGCCCGTTGGGCTTTCAGCCCCGTCAAACGGTTGCGCGTCCCCATTTGCGCGTCGCAACGGTTCTTGTAGTTCGCCACCGTGTCTTGCCACGCCGAAAGCATAATTTCAAGCATAAAGCGAAAGTCCCGCCCTATGTTGGCTATCTGCCGATAGGTGAAGGCCTCTTCGTTATAGCGGAAAACAATTTTGATGTTGCCCTCCGCCTCGCGGAAATAAAGCCCCAAATCCATGTCGCGGCTGTCCCAAGTGTCGGTTGAAAGGCACGTTGCCTTTTTTTGCGCCAAAACGTCGTTGTATTCCTCCGTCGGTTGCCAAAAATCATGAAAACTCACCAAGTAAAAAAAGTCGCTGGCCGTCACCCCAAGGCTTTCAAAAATATATCGCATCTTGGGGAACATATATTCTTTGGCTTCCTTCGTTTCCTCCAAAAAATCAAGAGCGGCATAAGACACAAGTTCGTTTTCGTCGGGGCAAAACCGCATGACAAGGGCGGTAAGCCGAGCGGCCACGTTTTTGTCGGCGGCGGGGCTTTTGTATTCGTCGGGGAAAATGACGGGGCAATACACATCGCTGCTGTCGTTTTCCCGTTGCAGGAAAAAGAACCATACCACCAAGAGCAAATTTACGATTTTACCGCGATTGTCCCCAACGCGCCTTTTTATCCGCCGCATCAATTCGTCGTCGGTAAGTTCAAAAACATAGTTAAGTATATGGAAATGGTTCGGCGGGTTATAATTTTGCAAAGAGGGCGGCGACGGCAATTCTTCCAAACGTTCCTTCCAATAGCAATAATTTTCTTCGTACTCGTTTTCATCAAGGGCAAACATCTTCGGCAGGGGGGCGGCTCTCCCAATCAAGGGCGCGCTAAAGGGGACGCTGTGCATATTAAAGGCGTAGGGCAAAAAAAATTCCGGATTCCAGCTTAAAGACAACAAACTTGACTGGGTAAGAAGGACGGCGTATTCGTTTTCCCCTGTTTCGACAACGTAAAAACGAAAAAGGGGCGGCTTGTTTTCGGGGTCAAAGCCGGTTCCGGCTTCGTCCGCCATAATTTGCCGCAATATGCCGGCAAAGGAATCCCGGCTCATTCGTTCGATGCTCCTAAACCGCACCGAAGGGCGGCACTCACGGGGTATTATCCGCAAAGTCCTTTTGGGCATACGATAATAAAAGGAACGTAAAGCAGGAACTTCGTCCATGAGTTTTTGGCAGGCGTTCAAAAAATCCACCCGCGAATAAAAGCCGTTAATTTTGTACAAAAACTGCTGACACATATAAGCGGACAGTAAACCGTCGCGCTTAATGAGCCATTCTTCGTATTCCGTGAGGCGCGCCACGCCGTCAATCGGATGGCGGCCTATATCGCCGTCGTCGGGCAAAAGCTCATAATCGGGAGCTTCGCCGTCTTTTAAGAAATCCAAATCGGGCAGCCATTCTTCCTGCGCCCCCATAGTTCCCAAAATTGCCTGTTCCACCGGGGAAAGATCGCGAGGTTCAAGAAGTTGCCCGTACCTTTCGTATCTGTTATCCGGTCGATTTTGCATTTTTTTGCCTCCGGCTTGTTATT
>CAJOQC010000052.1 GCA_905236785.1 uncultured Selenomonadaceae bacterium | reverse complement strand
TTATTTCAAAAATATTCTTTTTACTCCGACGGTGCGGTTCTGCTCGTCAATCTCCACGATGAGCGCGGAGTATACGCATGGGGCTTTGCCGACTTCAAAACGGGTGGGCATGGAAAGGGTGAGTTTGGGCATCACGCTGTTTATTTCAAAACCGATAATGGAATTGATAGGCCCTGTCATGCCAAGGTCGCTGATAAAGGCCGCGCCCTTTGGCAAGATGCGCTCGTCCGCCGTCTGCACATGGGTATGCGTACCCACAATGGCGTTTATGCGCCCGTCAAGGGCAAAGGCCAAAGCGGCCTTTTCGCTGGTGACCTCGGCGTGGAAATCCACCAAAATAATGTCGCATTCCTTTTGCAAAAGGGGCAAAACTTCCTCCGCCTTTTGAAATGGGCAATCCATGGGCGGCATAAACACGCGCCCCGAAAGATTAAGCACGCCGATATTTTTGGCGCGGTACGGGTACACGCACCAGCCATGCCCGGGCACTCCTTCGGGGTAGTTGGCGGGGCGAAGCAAAAAAGGTTCGCGGTCGATTATGTCAAAAACATCCCGCTTGTCAAAAATGTGGTTGCCCGAAGTAACAATGTCCGCCCCCGCCGCAAGAAGTTCTTCAAAAGTGTCCTTGGTGAGGCCGCGCCCGTCGGCGGCGTTTTCGCCGTTTACCACCACGATGTCGATGTTTTCCCGTTCTTTGAGTTTTTTTGTTTGGGCGGCAAATTCTCTGCGCCCCGGCCGTCCGATAACGTCGCCCGTCAGCATTATTTTCATTTTGTTCTCCAAAAACAAAACTCCGCCTTTGCCAAAAGGCCAAGGCAGAGTTTTTTTCGTTATTTTTTCAAAAAAGCTATGGTCGCGCCGGTCATAAGCATCGGCGGAGCAGAACCTTTAACGATAATCTGCCCCGGCATTGACCCTTGCGCGTTGAACACCAAGGTGCAATGCCCTTCTTCGCGAATGGTGTCGTTGGCAACGTCGCCCACGCTCACTATTTCGTACTCCCGTGAGCCGAACTTTAGGAAATCCCCCGCCTCGATGTTTTCTTTAAGCTCGCAAGGGGTATGCTCCAAAACCATGTCGGACAGGTTGGGGCGAATACCTTCGTTCAAAATGATGACGCTGGAGTTGTTCTCCAAAAACGTCCGCGCCAAATTGCCGATGGCCGTTACCGTCACTTCGTATTTTGTTTCCACGTCAAACCGTCCCTTCGTAAGAAATCTGCAAAAACTGCAACAAACCCCGACACCGCAACGGCCGGAATTTGCCAACGAACAATAACTCCGATAACGGTACTATTCGCCGAAGGTTTCCGTTTTCCTGCCTAAAACCGCAAATTTATGCGTTTTCCTTGCGGAATTTGTTCATGAAGTCCGCAAGGCGTTCGCAACCTTCGTAGGGCATGGCGTTGTATATGGATGCTCTCATGCCGCCAACGCTCCTGTGGCCTTTCACGCCGCCCAATTTATTTTCGAGGGCTTCGGCCACGAATTTTTTCTCCAAATCTTCGCTTGGCAAACGGAAGGTGACGTTCATCAGCGAGCGGCTGTCCTTCTCGGCATGGCCGCGATAAAAGCCGTTGGAACCGTCAATGGCATCATATACCAAAGCGGCTTTTTTCTTGTTAAGCTCATGCATTTTGCTTAGGCCGCCCATGGATTTTAACCATTTTGCCACCTTGCCCACCATGTAAATGCAAAACGCGGGGGGCGTGTTATAAAGAGAGTTTTTCTTGTAAAAAGTATTATAGCGAAGCATGGTGGGGAGTGTCGTCGGGCTGTTTTCGACGAAAGATTTCTTTGCCACCACCAAGACAACGCCGGCAGGTCCCAAGTTTTTCTGCACCCCGGCATAAATAAGGCTGAACTTGTTAAAATTTAGCGGCCTTGAGAGCATATCGCTGGACATATCGGCGATAAGCGGGATGCCGTTTGTTTCCGGCACATAATGATACTCCGTGCCGAAAATCGTATTGTTCATGCATATATGCAAATAGGCCGCTTTGTCGGCAAGTTTTATCTCGCTTTGACGGGGAACGCGAACATACTTTTCCTCCTTGGTGGAGGCGGCCACTTCACCAACGCCCAAAATATTTGCCTCGTCGTAGGCTTTTTCCGCAAATTGGCCGGAAAGGGCATAATAACCCTTTTTGTCCGCCGTTGCAAAGTTTAGGGGTACCATGGCAAACTGCAAACTTGCGCCGCCTTGAATGAACATGACTTCGTATTCATCGGCGGATAAGTTCATAAGTTCCAAAATGTCGGCTTTGGCGGCGTTATGCACCTCGTCGTAGGCTTTGGCGCGGTGGCTTATTTCCACTATGGACATACCGCTTTTGTTAAAGTTCAAAAATTCGGCCTGCGCCTCTTTTAACACCTCAAGGGGCATGGCGGCAGGGCCGGGGTTAAAATTATAAATTCTGTCGGCTTCCAACATAATTACCTCCGATTGTAGAATGGAAAACTTGTCGTTATTGTACCGCGAAACATATTTTGCCGCAAGTCTTGACGATAGAACGGTAATACATTATTATAAATGCTGTTGCAAAATCGGATTATCTTGTTTGCGGAATATGAAAGATCCGCGCTTAGGGGGATTAGTCATGTATAAAATTTTAGCGGCCGACGGCATATCCGAAAAGGGTATAGAACTTTTAAGCGGCGAATTTGAAGTTACCGTGAAGGACAAAATTTCCGCCGACGAACTTTTGGCGACAATCGGCGAATACGACGCGCTTATGGTGCGCTCGGCCTCAAAAGTTACGGCACAGGTGATAGAAAAAGCCGATAAACTGAAAATCATCGGCCGCGCCGGCGTGGGCGTAGATAACATCGACATACCCGCCGCCACCAAAAAGGGAATAATCGTCATAAATTCCCCCGGCGGCAACACCATAGCCGCCACGGAACATACCATGGCCATGATGCTCGCCTTGGCGCGGAATATCCCCAAAGCCAACGAAACCACTCAACAGGGCGAATGGAACAGAAAAAAATACGTGGGCGTGGAGCTTAAAGGCAAGACCTTGGGCATCATCGGCATGGGACGCATCGGCGGCAACGTCGCCCGCCGCGCCGCCGCCTTTGAAATGAACATCATCGCCTACGATCCATACATGAATGAAGAGCGGGCGAAGGATTTGGGCGTTGCCTCCGTCGCCCTTGAAGAAATTTTTAAGACGGCGGATTTTATCACCGTGCATATGCCCCTCACCCCGGACACAAAGGGAATGATCGGCGCAAAAGAGCTTGCCATGATGAAAAAGACCACGCGGCTCATTAACTGCGCCAGGGGCGGCATAATCGACGAGGCAGCCTTGGCGGAGGCGGTGAAAAACGGCACGGTGGCGGGAGCGGCCATTGATGTTTTCACCGAAGAACCCATCGGCGAAAATCATCCCTTAAAAGGCGTTGACGGAATTATTTTAACGCCGCACCTTGGCGCGTCCACCGTAGAGGCGCAAATCGGCGTGTCCATGGACGTGGCCGAAGGGATAAAAGCCGCCTTGACGGGCAAGCCCGTCACCACGGCGGTCAATATGCCCCCTGTTTCCGGCGCGGCCATGAAAGTCATTTCACCCTATCTCACCTTGGCGGAAAGATTGGGTTGCACCGTGTGTTCCTTGGCCGAAGGCGCGATTAAGAGCGTTGAAGTAACCTACAACGGGGACATTGTGGATGTAAACACTTCCCTTTTGACAACGGCGGTTATTAAAGGTATGCTAAACCCCGTTATGGAGCAAGAGGTTAATTACATAAATGCCCCTTCTTTTGCCAAAGAACGACAGATTAAAATTACCGAAGTCAAAGAAAAAGAGACCACCAGCTTTAAGGCGTTAATCACCGTGAAAGCATTAAGCGCAGGGGGGCAAACCGTGGCGGCGGGTACGCTTTTCGGCGAGGAAGGGCGGATTGTCCGCATAAACAAGTTCCGCGTGGACGTAGACCCCCATGCGCGGATTGTAATTTGCCCCCATATCAACCGCCCCGGCGTAATCGGCAAAGTCGGCTCGATAATGGGCGCGGCGAACATAAACATTTCGGGTATGCAGGTGGGCAAAACCGAAGAACAAGGCACGAACCTCATGGTGCTGTCCGTGGATAACGACATACCCGCCGACGTGTTGGCGAAAGTGAAAGAAGTGGACGGCATTTTCGGCGCAAAATTGGTTAATTTTTACGCGGTATAAAATGAAAGTATAAATTTTAGGAGCAATACGCATATATGGAAAACGAACAGGAAAAGACCGAAGAAATAAAACAGCCGGAAAAGCCGGAGTTGCCCCCCGGCGGTATGCACATAAACGTGGGCGAAATAGTTTGGCGCGTTCAAAACGTGGAAGGCTTGGGCTTTGATTTTAACATGGGGGCGCGGGTGAAAGTCCCCGAAGGTGATTGGCGGGTGCGTTTTATCGACACGCAAACTTCAACGGTTATTTACGACCAAACGGTGAGCAAAATCACCGTCGCCAGCAAGAAACGATATTATATACCATGGCGCATCGAGGTGTTGAAGGACAACAAAATTATCTTTCAACATGACTACAATGCCAAGGGCAAGAAAATACTCCTAAAGAACGTGAGCAACGCTTTGGGCGATACAATCGCATGGATTCCTTACGCCCGCGAGTTCAAGAAAAAGCACGGGTGCGAGATTTATTACGCCATGAGCCCGGAAATTGCCGAACTGCTAAAACCTGACTATCCGGACATAAACTTTATAGGCCCGGATGAAAGGCCGCCGGAGATTTATGCGTCGTATTACCTGGGTTGTTTCTCGCCGTGCCATGACCGCAATTCTCAGCCGACAAGCTGGCATGCCGTCGGTTTGCAACGCAACGTGGCGTATATTTTGGGCTTGGAGCCGAAAGAAATTCGCCCGCAGATTACGCCGACGAAAAAAGAACGGATTATTAAAGAGCCTTATGTTTGCATAGCCGCGCAAGCGTCGGCGCAGGCAAAGTATTGGAACAATCCGACCGGCTGGATGGACGTGAACAAATTCTTGAAAGAACAGGGCTACCGCGTTTTGTGTATCGACCGCGACCGCAGTTACGGCTTGGGGTACAATCCCAACAAGTTGCCTTGGGGCGCGGAAGATTTTACCGGCAACATTCCTCTTGCGGAACGGGTAAATATTTTGCAGTATGCCGATTTCTTTGTCGGCTTGAGCAGCGGACTGAGTTGGCTTGCTTGGGCAGTAGGCAAACCCGTTGTGCTTATAAGCGGTTTTACCATTCCCGAAATGGAATTTTACACGCCGTATCGAGTTATAAACTTTAACGTTTGTACCGGTTGCGGCAATGATGATGCTTTTGATTTCGACCATGGCGATTTTTTGTGGTGTCCGCGCCATAAAGACGAGCGCGACCAGTGGTTCGAGTGCAGTCGCGCAATAACCGCGCCTTTTGTGATAGAACACATCAAACGGCTTATGGCAGATTATAAGCTCGATCCGAAGAACGCAAAACATAAAAAATGATAAACCGCCGCCCCCTTCGCGAAGTTTTGGCGAAGGGGGCGACGGTATTTTTACTTTAGGGGCAAAGTAAATTCTTTCATAAGCGAACACACCCGTTAAATCTTAATATACTCAGAAGTCATTTCGCTTATTTTTATGCCTATGCGTTCCATTTCCTCCGCCAAGTCGTAGGCCGTGCCGTAATAATCAACATCGGCTTGAATGTTCCCGAAAGCGTCGGCGGCGCGGGTGAATACATGGCTGACGCCGGGAATTTCCGACAAACGACGATAAGTTTGCCCCACCGAGCCGAGTTTCCCGCCGGTCACTATTATCGTTAGGTGTTGTTCCGGGTTGGCGGCTTTGTTTATGGCGGCGTCGGAGAGGTTGCCGATAAGGTCGCGGGTCGCGTTTTGCATGGCTTCTTGGGGCGCGTCCCTGCCCGTGCCGTCACCTGCCGAAACGCCGGCAAAGATAATTTCGCCGGTGTTTACGTTTAACATTCGCGCCGAAATATCCACATGGGAACGTTTTAACCCCGTGACTTTCGGGAAAAACACTTCAAGGGGTATGTCGTTGACGGGGGAATTGTCGTCGGGGACGTGGATTTTCGTGTTACCGATGCCGCTGTTGGTACGGGAGATTTTCGCCGTCACCATGTAATCGACATGAAATTGGGACATGAGCATTTTCTTTAACTGTTCGTCATAATTCATTTCGGCGTTTAATATGCGCCGCCGCACGGAGGCTTCGATTTGCGTGAGGTCGATAAGCCGCGAAAAGCCCTGTTCTTGAAGCCCCGCAATTATTATGTTTTCAAGGGCGGTGTCCTCGTTGCCTCTTTCGTCAACAGCCAAAATGCCGATGCGCGGGTCGGCCATGTTCGCGCCGATTAACGCTTTTTTTTGCAAACGGCTCATGACATCCGTCCGTAGGCGATCGGAGTTTACCTCCGCCGCTATGGTGACGCTGTAAATGCCGTTGGCATAGTGCTTGTTCAAAACTTCGTAACTTTTTATATAGCCGGCCGATTGGGCGTAGATACGATCGTTTAACATTTGATAATTGTCTATGTAGGTGCGGCTGTCGATGTACGCCCCCACTTCCGTTTCAATGGCTTGGCGCATTGCGTCGTGCAGGGCGTTCCGCTCGCTGCTCCCTTGGCCGGTGACGGTGACGGCGGCCAAAGACACCGACGAAAAGAAAATCAACAGCAAAAACGCCGCCGCAAATATTCGCGAGGCGATTTTTTGCAAATACGCCAAAAAAGCCGTCGTTTGCATGGCAATTCCTCCTCTCCGAGATTTTTTTGAAACTATACAAAATACAAATTATCGGCGTTGGCCGCAGTTATGGCGGCAGCTTCTTCAATGGTTACGCGCCAAAGTTCCGCCACTTTTTTGGCAACGTGCCGCAAAAAAGCCGGCTCGTTGCGTTTGCCGCGCATGGGGGCGGGAGCAAGATATGGCGCGTCGGTTTCGATAAGCACCATGTCCCGGGGAGCTTTTGCCACAATTTCCGGCAATTTCGCCGCGTTTTTGTAGGTCAAAGGGCCGTCAACGCCGATAAAAAAGCCGAGCCGCCACACTTCATGCGCCGTTTCTTCGCTGCCGGAAAAACAATGCAACACGCCCCTTAGCCCGCGCCCTTCTTTTTGCAAAATTTTCAGGGTGTCGCCATGGGCGTCGCGGTCATGGATACAAACGGGGAGATGAAGTTGACGCGCCAAGTCAAGCTGGCGAACAAAAACTTTTTGTTGCAAAAGCCGCCTTTCGCTGTCCTTTTCCCAATAATAATCAAGGCCTATTTCGCCCACGGCGACGATTTTTTTGTTCGCGGCAAGCTCCGAAAATTCTTTTTCAACTTCGTCGCCGTATTCGTCGGCGGTTTCCGGGTGAACCCCCATGGCGGCAAACAGCCCATCATGTTCTTCGGCAAGGAGCAAGGCGGCGCGGGAAGATTTCGGCGTGTCGCCCATGTTTATTATTCGCGTTACGCCCTGCGCCTTTGCCCGCGCCAAAACTTCCTCAAGGTCGTCGGCAAATTTTTCGTCGTTTAGGTGACAATGTGTGTCCGTAAGCATGATTATTTTACCTTGCTGCCCACGGGCATATCCACGGAAATCAGTTCCAAATCTTCGCCCTTCGAAGCGGCAAGCACCATGCCTTGGGAGAGAATACCGCGTATTTTCGTGGGCTTTAGGTTTATCACCATGACCACGTTCTTGCCCACAATGTCCCCCGGGGTGTAGTGTTTGGCAATTCCCGAGACGATTTCACGCTTTTCGTCGCCCAAGTCAACGGTGAGTTTTAGAAGTTTTTCCGTATTCGGCACGGCTTCTGCCGCCAATACTTTCACCACGCGCAAATGAATTTTGGCAAATTCCTCCATGCTTATTTGAGATGCGCTTTCGTTGGCTTTTGCCACCTGTTCATGTTTTTTTTCGGCTTTGTTGTTCTTGGCGGCCTTGGCAGTTTTTTCCGCGTGTTCCTCCGCCTCAACCTCAATGCGCGGGAAAAGCTGTTCGGGCTTATTTACCATGCCGCCCTTGGGGAACAGCCCCCATTGTTCGGCCTCATCCATGCTTATATCGGCAAAATCGGCGGGTATATTAAGTTGCTCGCGAATTTTTTTCGCCGTGTCGGGCATCACCGGGAAAATCATTATGCTTATTATACGCAAGGATTCGGCCAAATTGTAAAGCACCCCGGCAAGTTCGTCCTTTTTCCCTTCGTCCTTCGCCAACGCCCACGGCGCGGTTTCGTCTATGTATTTGTTGGCGCGACCGATAAAGGCAAAGGCGGTTTTCACCGCGTCGGACAACTCCGTGTTGTCCATTTCCTTTCGATACTTTTTCGCCGCCGCCAAAGCGTCCTTTTGCAAACTTTCGCCAAAGGCATTGTTCGCCCCTTCCGTCACCGTGCCTTTTTGGAATTTCCCAATCATGCTCAGGGTGCGGTGGAGCAAATTGCCAAGATCGTTGGCTAAATCCGCGTTAATGCGGGAAATGAGCGCGTCCCGCGAAAAATTGCCGTCCTGCCCCAAATTTATCTCGCGGAGCAAAAAATAACGAATAGCGTCCGCGCCAAATTCGTCGATAAGGAGCAACGGGTCTACCACGTTGCCTTTGCTTTTGCTCATTTTGTCGCCCTTTACCACGAGCCAGCCATGGCCATAGACCTGCTTGGGGAGGGGCAAATCAAGAGCCATAAGTATGCATGGCCAGATTATCGAGTGAAAGCGGACAATTTCCTTGCCCACCAAATGAATATCCGCCGGCCAAAACTTGGCGAATTTCTCCGCGTCGTCCAAAAAGCCGATGGGCGTGAGGTAATTTGACAATGCATCGAACCAAACATACACAACGTGCTTTTCGTCGCCGGGTACGGGAATGCCCCAATCAAAAGACGTGCGGGAAATGCACAAATCCTCCAAGCCCTGCTTTATAAAGTTTATCATTTCGTTGCGACGGGACACGGGGTAGATAAAATCTTCGTTTTCGTCGATGTACTTTAAGAGACGGTCGGCATATTTTGACAGACGGAAAAAATACGCCTCCTCCGCCACTTCCTCAACGGGGCGGTGGCAATCCGGGCAACAGCCGTTTTCGTCAAGTTGCAAATTCGTCCAATAACTTTCGCAGGGCGTGCAATAAAGCCCTTTGTACTCGCCTTTATAAATATCGCCTTTTTCGTAAATTCGGCGGAAAATTTCCCGCACCACTTTTTCATGTCGTTTTTCGCTGGTGCGGATAAAATCATCGTTTGATATATTGAGCCGTTCCCAAAGATTCTTAAACCCCGCCACAATACCGTCAACATATTCTATGGGCGTTACACCCTTTTCTTCGGCGGTGCGCTGAATTTTTTGCCCATGCTCGTCCGAGCCGGTCAAAAAGAACACGTCAAAACCATCAAGCCGCTTATAACGGGCAATGGCGTCGGCTATGGTCGTGCAGTAGGCATGGCCTATATGCAGTTTCGCGCTGGGGTAATAAATCGGCGTTGTTATGTAAAAACTTTTTTTCTCGTTCATATTGTCGTAAAACCTCCCCAATGTACTGCCCGTTATTTTATCTCTATTTAACACCGTTGGCAAGGAAGGAGGATAAATTTTTCTATACTCGCAAAAGAAGAATTGTTCCTGTAAGGAAATATCGTTCGCGGTATATACGGAGAACCTAAGAGCTTTTCCTGCGGAAAATTCTAACGCTCCCCGGTATAATTTGCCGCCACTTCCCTTGTAAAGGCTTTCATACGCTCCATGGCAATATATTCGCTGGTGTAATTTTCCGTCATTATGACAAGCACCATGTCGTTGCCGTTGTTGTATATTATGCCGCCGTCGTCGTAAAGGCCGATAAGCGCGCCGGTTTTATGAGCTATGGTTAGGTTGGGGAGGGCGGCGGGGAAACAATCCCTGTCCGTTTGCCCCTTCAAAAATTCCAGCATGATTTCGTCGTAGTCGTAGCTCACGCATTCATGATTATACAGCCGGGAAAAGAACGCGCCCAAGTCCGCCGAGGAAGATTGATTTTCGCGCCCTTCGGACACCGCCTGCATATCCATCATCTTGCGGCGCAAAACCGTGTCGTTGTAGCCGTTTCGCCCAATGTACTCGTTAATCGCCGCCATGCCGATTCGGTCAATAATCATGTTTGTGGCCGTATTGTCGCTTTCGGTTATCATAAGGCGCATGACTTCCCGCATGGTAAGTTGCGCCCCGGTGGGGTAGCCCACCAACACCCCCGCGCCCCCCACTTTGTCCGAGGATTTTACGGTCATGGTTTCATAAATGTCAAGTTCGCCGTCGCGGGCTTTTTCCATGACGGCGGCCAAGACGAAAACTTTAATCATGCTCGCCGAGCGCATGGCGTGGGAATTATAAATATACGCCTCGGAAGATTGTTGGGGGTAGGAAAGGTACACGGAGTACTCCGTGCCGTCGTTTAATATTCGCCGAATTTTTTCGGTTATATCGTCATGGTTTAGGGTGCTTGCGGAGGCTACCTTAAAATCATAGGGAGCGGAAGGAGCAAGATTATTAAGGGCAGGCGGCGCATCTTTAACCGTAAAATCATCATTTTGATACGTCGCCAAACATAAAATAATAGTTGCCAAAATCAAAAATTTTTTCATAACACCATCGCCTTTCTTCGACAAACAAAACTAACAAAAAGCGTCTTTGTTGTCGGCAAAGACGCTTTTGTTGTTTGCTCGCTCGCTTAAAACTTTACCAATTATTCACCACATAGCGGTAAATGTTGGCCGCCACCGGGGATTGACCGCCGTGGACATAGCCGGAGTAACCTTCGGAATTTCTGTAGTAGGGGCTGCCGTTATAGGGGTAGAAGGAATAATTTAAGTAATCCCAACCGGCGCGAACTCTGCAATTAAAAGAATAGGGGTTACGGCTGTTTAGGCTTACAGTATGCGTCAAAAGATACACTGCCGAACCGTCACTGTAATTGCCGACATAAACTTCGCCAGCCTCGGCTTTTCCGTTTTGCCCGCCGCATATGACAAGAAGCGCGGCCAACATGAACACCGATAAAAGTTTCTTTACCATGATAAATTCCTCCCGTTAAATTAAAATTTATTACTGT
>CAJOQC010000051.1 GCA_905236785.1 uncultured Selenomonadaceae bacterium | reverse complement strand
CAAGAGGAGGGCTGATTTAAGCCTCCCTCTTGGAGGGAGGTGGCAGCCCGCAGGGCTGACGGAGGGAGTTTTTAGAGGTTGCCTTATGATGGAAAAAAGAAAGCACTGTATGATACAGTTTGCAAAACGGGAGAATTATCATGAAATTGCCGACGCTTAACCGCCGTGAGTTTACGGAGAGCGTACCCTTTGAAGTCGTCGCTCCTTTTGCGCCCATGGGCGATCAACCTAAAGCTATTGCCGACCTTGCGGGGGGCTTAAAAAACGGTATGACGGAGCAGGTTTTGTTGGGCGCAACCGGCACGGGGAAAACATACACCGTCGCCAAAGTGATAGAAGCCGTGCAAAAGCCGACCCTTGTCATAGCCCACAACAAAACCTTGGCGGCGCAACTTGCCGGAGAGTTTAAGGCGTTTTTCCCAAAAAACTACGTCGGCTATTTCGTAAGCTACTATGACTATTATCAGCCGGAAGCCTATATCGCCAGCACCGACACATACATCGAAAAAGACTCGGCCATAAACGACGAAATCGACGAACTGCGGCACAGCGCGACTTGCTCCTTGTTTGAACGGCGCGACGTTATCATAGTGGCCAGCGTGTCATGCATTTACGGCTTGGGTTCGCCCGAGAGTTACTACGAGTTGGTGTTGTCCCTGCACAAGGGGCAGGAAGCGCCGCGAGAAGAAATAATAAAAAAACTTGTGAGCATCCAATACGAAAGGAACGACGTGGCTTTTGAGCGCGGCACGTTCCGCGTGCGGGGCGACGTGGTGGAAGTTTTTCCGGCGGGGTTTAATAATCGCGGCGTAAGGATTGAACTTTTCGGCGACGAGGTGGAGCGCATTGTGGAGTTTGACGTTTTGACCGGGGAAATATACGGCGAGCGCGTCCACTCCATGATTTTCCCCGCCAGCCACTACGTCACCGCCGACGAGGACAGGGAAATTGCCGTTCGGGGCATCAAGGCGGAACTTGAAGAACAGATAAAATATTTTAAGGCCGAAAACAAACTTGTGGAGGCGCAACGGATTGAGCAACGGACAAATTACGACCTTGAAATGATGGCGGAGGTGGGCTATTGCTCCGGCATCGAAAACTATTCGCGGCACTTAACCCATCGCCGGGCGGGGGACGCGCCCTATACGCTCCTTGATTATTTCCCCGACGATTTTTTGATAGTGGTGGACGAATCTCATGTCACTTTGCCCCAACTTCGCGCCATGAACGCCGGCGACCGTTCCCGCAAGATTTCCCTTGTGGACAACGGTTTTCGTTTGCCGTCGGCTTTTGACAACCGACCTTTGACATTTGACGAATTTTGTGCAAGAATTAACCAGATAATTTATGTTTCCGCCACGCCGGGCAAATATGAAACGGAACGCGCCCAGCAAATCGCCGAGCAAATTATTCGCCCCACGGGGCTGTTAGACCCCATGGTGGAGGTGCGCCCTCTTGCGGGGCAAATCGACGACCTTATCGCGAGCATAAAAGAGCGGACGGCGGCAAGGGAACGGGTGCTTATAACCACGCTGACGAAAAAAATGGCGGAAAATTTGACGGAATATTTGCAGGAAGCGGGTATTCGCGTTAGATATATGCACTCGGACATAGCCACCATAGAACGCGCCGAAATAATCCATGACCTCCGCAGCGGCGAATTTGACGTTTTGGTGGGAATAAATTTGTTGCGGGAAGGGCTTGATATGCCGGAAGTTTCCCTCATCGCCATCCTTGACGCGGACAAAGAAGGCTTTTTGCGCTCGGACACCGCGCTAATCCAGACCATAGGGCGGGCGGCGCGAAACGTCAACGGCTTGGTGGTGCTCTACGCCGACCATGTGACGGATTCCATGAGGCGGGCTATGGAGGAAACAGCGCGACGAAGAAAAATTCAGGACGAATATAACAAGGCTCACGGCATAACCCCCAAGACAATCGTGAAACCCGTTGTCCCGCTTATCGAAACAACGCTCATAAACACCGCCGCCAAGGGCAAGGGCGGCGCAAAGAAAAAATTATCCAAAAAGGACAGCCAAACGCTGGTGGCAAGTTTAACGAAGGAAATGCAACAGGCATCCCGCGCTTTGGAATTTGAGCGGGCGGCGGAACTTCGGGACATGATTATCGAACTGACGGGGGAAAAACCGAAGAAAACAAAAGGATAAAATTCTGCAAAGGCGGCAACGGTTATGAACGAAAAAATAAAAACTTGGCTAATTTGCGCGGCGGGGATATACGGAGTAATTATGTTTGCCGCAATCGTGGTGTATTTTATGATGCCCTTTGTTGTGCCGCAGGAAGAACTTAGTTCGGAGGCCGCCCAAGTTGCCGCCGCCGACGAAGAGAATAAACAACTTACGGAAGAAGAACAGATAAAAGCGGCATTGGCGGCGGCAAAGGAAGAGGAAGAAAAGAAAAAGAAGAAAGAACCCTCGGAGGAAGAGAAAAAAACCGCCCGTGAAAAAGCCGAAGAAAAACGGGAAAAAATCCGCGAGGAAAATAAAAAAATTTGGGGCAACGACAAAACTTTCCGCGAGCTGACCGCGCCCATGAAAGAAACCGTGCGCGGAAACGTGACTTTTTACACCCATGACTACAGCAACACGCCTCCTTCCGGCGTGTACATTCGCCCCTTTGTCATCAAAGGGCACAGCGACGCAATATTAAAAAACGACGTGTATTATTATGTCACATTGGAAGATGCGGATTTTAACTGGGTAAACGGCGACACCGTGACCATAAATGCCGACGGCCGCACAATAACATGGCATTTTGACCCGGCCAAACGGCGCGGCAAATTCGGCAAGGGGGCAGAATCCCTCTTTGAAAGCTATGTTGAAACCGCGCCCGCGTCGCGAATTGCGGACTTAAAAGCCATCGGCGATGCCAAGAACGTGACGGTCACCTACTCCGGCAAAGAAGGCCGCAGCCGCACCACGCCCATGTCCCGGGAAAACATTCGCCATGTCCGCGATATGGTAAAGCTTTACGAACTTTTCAACAACGAGGCGGCGGGGAAGGAAAAACAAAAATAAAAAAATTCGGTCGGCGGTTTGTTTAAGAGCAAATTTCGCCGCCGAATTTTTTTTATAAAAAACTATTGTCAAAAAGTCAAATTTGCGTTATTATTTACTTCAGGTGTTAGCACTCAACACAAAAGAGTGCTAACACAAAAATTCTTTTGGTGTTTCTGCGGGGAGGCGGGCTGTTTGCTTGACGAGCGAAAACGTCGCGTGTTGTTGTCCGTCATCGACGACTACATAGAAACGGCCGAACCCGTCGGTTCGCGGACTTTGGCGCGTAAATACGACCTTGGCGTGTCGGCGGCGACGATACGAAACGAAATGGCCGACCTTGAAATGTTGGGGTTTCTTGAGCATCTGCACACGTCCTCCGGGCGCGTCCCTTCGGCGAAGGGCTGGCGGTTCTACGTTGACGGCTTGTTGCCGCCCCGGCAGGTGAGCGACGAAGAAAAGGCGATTATCGACGAGTGGTACAGGAAAAAAGTGCAACGGCTTGACGAAGTTTTTCATGAAACAGCCAAACTTATAGCCAACGTCACCAAAAGCGTGGCCATTGTGGTTGCGCCGCAAATACAGGAGGCCGCCTTTCGTTGCTTGCAGTTTTTGCCTTTGGATAAAAACCGTTCCATTGCCGTTTTGCTGACGGACGCCGGCTTTGTGGAAAACAAGATTGTCGATATGCCCGACGGAGCGACTTTTGAAGATTTTCGCCGCCTTGCCGAAACGGTGAACGAGCTTTTGGCAGGCAAAGCGTTAAAATCCGTGGGGGAGAGCCTAAAGCAAATCAGGGACGCCATAAACGATGCCAAACTCTACGATGCCGCCGAGGAACTTATCTACCGCGCCCTTGACGGGTGCAAAGCCGAAAGGCTGTACTTGGGCGGCACGCGTCAGCTTTTGGAACAGCCGGAGTTTCGCGACGTGGCGCGGGTGAAAAACATTTTGCTCGTACTTGAGGAAGAGGAAATAATAAAAGACATTCTGCGCGCCCATCGCGGCGCAGGGCTTAACGTGTCGATTGGCCGCGAAAACGAGGACGAGCAGATTAAGGATTGCAGCATCGTCACCGCCTCGTACCACATGGGGCGCGAGCTGTTGGGGACGGTTGCCGTCTTGGGGCCGACGCGGATGCAATACGGCAAGGCCATAGCCCTCTTAAACTACCTTAACGACAACATGACGCAAATCGTAAAAAAGATAGGAACATCATAGATTTAACCGAAGGAGTTGAATGTGTATGCCGCCTTTTATGAAGGACGAATTAAAAAAGAAGGAAGAACAACGCTTGGACGAAATGCAGCGGGAAATTGACGAGGCTACTTCTTCGGAAAATCAAAACGAAAACGAAGTTGCAAACGACACCGCCGACAACAACGAGCCGCCGACGGACACGGGCTTTTATGCCGAAACCGCCGACGACGATGCTGCCACGGTATCCTTTTCCGCCGAAGGGCAGTTTGCCGCCGAGGCGCAAAGGCTGTCGGCCAAGCTGCAGGAGACGGAAAGCAGCCTAAAACGACTGCGCGCCGATTTTGAAAACTACCGACGGCGCACCGCCAAAGAAAAGGAGGAACTCTCCGATTTCGTGGCGCAGGGCATATTAAAAGATTTGTTGCCGCTCTTAGACAACTTCGAGCGGGCGATGGTCGCCGAACAGACCGACGCGATGGCTTTTCAAAAAGGCATTGAAATGATATTCACGCAATTTGCGGAAATCTTAAAAAAGAACGGTCTAACCCAAATAGACACAACGAACGTTCAATTTGACCCCAACTTTCATCAAGCGGTGATGCGCGTGGAGAACCCCGAACTTGAGGACGGCACGATTGTTGCCGAACTGCAAAAGGGCTACATGGCAAAAGGGCGCGTAATTCGCCCCGCCATGGTGCAAGTGGTGGGCAACGGCTGATGCCGCAAATATGAAATTATATATAAATTTTGTAATTGACCTATGGGAGGAATAAATCATGGCAAAAGTTATAGGTATTGACTTAGGAACGACAAACTCGGTGGTATCCGTTATGGAAGGCGGCGAACCCACTGTTATAACAAACCCGGAAGGCAGCAGAATAACCCCTTCGGTCGTTGGCTTTGCCAAGGACGGCCAGCGTTTGGTGGGGCAGCTTGCCAAGCGGCAGGCCGTGTCTAACCCCGACCGCACTATTTCGTCCATAAAACGACACATGGGCGAGACGGATTACACAGTTGCCGTTGACGACAAAAAATATACGCCCCAGGAAATTTCGGCAATGGTTCTGCAAAAATTAAAAGCCGATGCCGAGGCGTATTTGGGCGAAACCGTCAGCGAGGCGGTTATTACCGTGCCTGCCTACTTTAACGACAGCCAGCGCCAAGCCACCAAGGACGCGGGGCGCATCGCGGGGCTTGACGTAAAACGCATAATAAACGAACCGACGGCGGCGGCTTTGGCCTACGGCCTTGACAAGGACAGCGACGAAACCATTCTTGTGTTTGACCTTGGCGGCGGCACATTCGATGTTTCCATTTTGGAACTGTCGGAGGGATTGTTCCAAGTTAAGGCCACCAACGGCGACACCCATCTTGGCGGCGATGACTTTGATAAGAAAGTCATGGATTGGATGGTGGAAGAATTTAAGCGCGAAAACGGCATTGACCTCAGCGCGGACAAAATGGCGGCGCAACGTCTTATCGAGGCGGCGGAAAAAGCCAAAATCGAATTGTCCAACATGACCCAGACCACCATAAACCTGCCCTTTATCACCGCCGATGCCACAGGGCCTAAGCACCTTGACCTCACGTTGAGCCGCGCCAAGTTCGACGAACTTACCTCCGATTTGGTGGAGCGCACCATGGAGCCGACCCGCAAGGCCATGGCCGACGCGGATTTGACGGGCAACGACATTGACAAGATAATTCTTGTGGGCGGATCTTCCCGTATTCCCGCCGTGCAAGAGGCCATAAGGAAATATTTGAACAAAGAACCCTCCCGGGGCGTAAACCCCGACGAGTGTGTGTCCGTGGGCGCGGCCATTCAGGGCGGCATAATCGCCGGCGACGTGAAAAAAGACGTGGTGTTGGTTGATGTTACGCCTTTGTCCTTGGGCATTGAAACCTTGGGCGGCGTTTGCACCAAACTTATCGAGCGCAACACGGCCATTCCTACGTCAAAGAGCCAAGTGTTCTCCACGGCGGCGGACAATCAGCCTTCTGTTGATATTCATGTTTTGCAGGGCGAGCGGGAAATGGCCGCCGGCAACAAAACTTTGGGGCGGTTCGAGCTTTCGGATATTCCTCCTGCGCCCCGCGGCGTTCCCCGTATCGAAGTTAAATTCGACATCGACGAAAACGGCATTGTCAATGTGTCCGCAAAGGATTTGGGTACGGGCAAAGAGCAGAAAATTACCATTCAGTCCGGCAGCGGCATGAGCAAGGAGGACATCGACCGCATGGTGAAGGAGGCCGAAGCCCACGCCGCCGACGACAAGAAACAAAAAGAAAAAATCGACGCCAGAAACCAAGCCGATTCTTTGGTCTACCAAGCCGAAAAAGCCATTAAAGACTTGGGCGACAAAGCGGACAAAGAACAGGTCGAAAAGGTGCAAAAGGCTGTTGACAAAGTGAAAGAGGCTCTAAAGGGCGAGGACACCGAGGCCATCAAAAAAGCCGCCGAAGAACTGCAAACGCCCCTTTACGAAATGAGCGCGGCGGCCTACAAGGCAAGCCAAGAGCAACAAGCGGCGGCAGGCGCGGCGGGCGGCAGCTCCGCAGACGGCGGCAACACTGCCAAAAACGACAACGACGACGTGGTGGATGCGGAATACACCGAAGTTAAAGACGACAAGAAATAATCAAATTGGAACAACACGGTTAAACGAACCTGTATTTGCGGCTTTTACGGCGAATACAGGTTCTGTAAGGAGTACCTATTGTGAGCGATAAACGCGATTACTACGAAGTCTTGGGCGTGAGCAAGGACGCAACCCCCGAAGAGATAAAAAAAGCCTACAAGAAAATGGTGCTTAAATATCACCCCGACCGCAACAAAGACAACAAAGAAGAAGCTCGCGAGAAGTCCAAAGAAGTCAACGAGGCCTACGAAGTGTTGTCCGACCCGCAAAAACGGGCGCAGTACGACCGTTTCGGCCCGGAGGCGTATTCGGCGGCGGGCGCGGGCGGCGCCGGGGGCTTTGATCCCTTCGGCGGGTTTAGGCACGCCGGCGGCGCGGCGGGGGACTTTGGCGATATATTTGACTTTTTCTTCTCCGGCGGGCGCGAAGAAAACCGCAACGGCCCCGTTCGCGGCAGCGACGTGCGGCGCGATATTGAGATAACTTTTGAAGAGGCGGCTTTCGGCACAACGCGGGAAATTGAAGTCGATCGGGCGCAAACCTGCGACGAATGCGGCGGCACGGGAGCGGAAAAAGGCACAAAGCCGGAAACCTGCCCGGACTGCAAAGGCACGGGGCAAATTCAACGCGTCCAAAAAACCATTTTGGGCAGCATGATGAGCACCTCCACTTGTTCCCGTTGCCATGGCACAGGAAAGGTTATCAAAAGCCCGTGCAAGGGTTGCCATGGCACGGGCAAAAAAACCAAGCGGAGCAAGATAAGCGTCAACATACCCAAGGGCGTGGATCAAGGCGCAAGAGTGCGGGTGACGGGCGCGGGGAGCGCGGGAAGCCGCGGCGGCGAAAACGGCGATTTGTACGTTTATATTTTCGTAAAACCCCACAATCTCTTTAAGCGGCAAAACGTGGATGTTATTGTGGAAGTGCCTGTTTCCTTCGTGCAGGCGGCTTTGGGCGACACGGTGCAAGTCCCCACCTTGGACGGCGCGGTGGAGCTTAAAATCCCCGCCGGCATCCAGTCGGGCAAGGTGTTGCGGATAAAGGGCAAGGGAGTGCCGTATTTGCGCGGCGGCGGACGCGGCGACCAACACGTCATCGTCAAAGTTTTAACGCCCCAAAAGCTGACCGGCGAACAAAAAGACTTGCTGAAAAAATTTGCCGAACTTTCGGGGGACAGCGTAAACCCGGAGCAGAAAAGTTTTAAGGACAAGCTGAAGGAATTTTTCACTTCTTGAATTGCAAGGCTCAAGAATTTACTTTTCAATAAAGGGCATATCTAAAAACTCGCTTTTATACCTCCTCCCGTCGGCTGCGCCGACACCCTCCTCCAAGAGGAGGGCTGAGCCTCCCCTCTTGGGGAGGTGGCAGCCCGCAGGGCTGACGGAGGGGTTTTTAGAGGTTACCTTATGGCAACGCAGTTTTCCGAACAGAAGGGAGTTATATACAGTATTATGTGGGATGTATTCGGTTTGTCCCATGACATGGGAATAGATTTGGGGACGGCAAACACTTTGGTACACGTCAAAGGGCGGGGCATTGTCCTTCGCGAGCCGTCGGTGGTGGCCATTAAGAGCGACAGCGGCGACGTTTTGGCCGTCGGCGAAGAGGCCAAGCAGATGATAGGGCGCACCCCGGGCAACATTGTTGCCATTCGCCCCATGAAGGACGGCGTTATCGCCGATTTTGACGTGACCCAGGCAATGCTCAAATATTTCATAAAAAAAGCCATGAATTCGCGTTCTTTTGTCCGCCCCCGGGTGGTGGTGGGCGTCCCCAGCGGCGTGACGGAGGTTGAAAAACGCGCCGTTATCGACGCGGCGCAGCAGGCGGGCGCAAGGGAAGCGTATTTAATAGAAGAACCCATGGCGGCGGCCATCGGCGCGGGGCTTCCCGTTGAGGAGGCCACGGGCAGCATGGTGGTGGACATTGGCGGCGGCACTACGGAAATCGCCGTCATATCCTTGGGGGGCATCGTCACCAGCCGCTCGATACGGATTGGCGGCGACGAAATGGATTGGTCAATCCAACAGTACATTAAAAGAATGTATAATCTTATGATCGGCGAACGCACCGCCGAAGAAATAAAAATCAGCATCGGCACGGCCATTGTCGCGCCGGAGACGGATAGGAGCATGGACATAAGGGGCCGCGACCTCGTCAGCGGCCTGCCCAAAACCTTGAACATCAGCGCAAAGGAAATAAGAGAAGCCTTGGGCGAGCCGATTTTTAAGATTATCGACGCAGTTAAAAGCACCCTTGAAAAAACGCCGCCGGAACTTGCGGCGGACGTTATGGACCACGGCATCATGATGACCGGCGGCGGCGCGCTTCTAAAGAACCTTGATAAACTCCTCTCCCATGAAACGGGCATGCCGGTGCTGGTGGCGGAAGACGCCCTCTCCTGCGTTGGGGAAGGCACGGGCAGATCCCTTGAGAACCTCAATCTCCTAAAACGGGTAGTGATGACCCATAAGAAGTTGAAACAATAATGAGCAGAGTAAGAAGGGGCAGAAACGGCAACCGTAAGTTTTGGGCGTTGGTTTTTGTCTTTGTCAGCATTTTTTGCGCGGTGTTTTTTGCCCAGCGGGGGCGTTTTGACCCGCAGGTGACTTCCTCTGCCGTGTCCTTTGTTTTGTCGCCCTTTGAGCAGTTTGTGTCGTGGACGGGCAGCCAGATAAAATACGTCACGGGCAATATATACGAAATTGCCACCGTTCACCGACAAAACAAAATGCTCCGCAACGAAGTTGAGCAACTGCGTATGCAAAACGTGCAGGCCAACGAATACGCCGCCGAAAACGAACGCTTGCGGGCGCTTTTGGGGTATAAACAAGCCGCCGTGCAGTTTGACATCGTGGCGGCAAGGGTGACGGGGCGCGAAAACGCCACATGGACAAGCATGATCACCGTAAATCGCGGCAGTTTGGACGGCATCCAAAAGGACATGACCGTGGTGACGGAAAAAGGCTTGGTGGGGCGCGTGAGCGAAACAAACCCCAACTCATCAAAGGTGCAGCTTATCCTTGACCCCCGTTCGTCGGTGGGGGCGTTGGTGCAACGCTCCGCCTCCCGGGTGGCGGGGATTGTGGAGGGCGACCTTGAAAATTTTTCTTTGCCCCGCATGGTGAATTTGCCCAAGACGGCGGATATTGTCGAGGATGACATAGTCGTAACCAGCGGCTACGGCGGCATTTTCCCCAAAGGCATTGTTGTGGGGAAGGTGGTCGCCGTGAAAAACGAGCCGGGGGGGCTTCTTAAATACGGCGTTATCGAAACGGCAGTGGACTTTCAAAAGTTGGAGGACGTGGGCATAATAGTAAAATCCCGCGAAGCTCCCCCCGAACCCATGAAACCGCCGCCGCAAACGCCGGGGACGGAGCAAACACAATGAAAAAAGCGGGAATGTGGGCGGCTTTTGCCGCAGCTTTGTACGTTTTGCAAACCTCCCTTTTCACTTTTTTGACAATAAAGGGCATAACCGTCGATCTTTTGTTGTTGCTCACCTGCTCTTACGGCTTTTTGAAAGGGCGGCGGCTCGGCGTGTTGGCGGGCTTTTTGTTGGGGCTTATGCAGGACTTGGCGTCGGGGACATTCTTTGGCATAAACACCTTTGTTAAAATGACGGTGGGGCTTTTGTGCGGGAAATTGTCCGATCAGGTTTTTAAGGATCAGTTTTTCCTGCCCTTGTCGGCGGCGTTTTTCTCCGCCTTTGCCAATTATCTTATTCCCTTGGCTTTTGTGCTGATGATGGGTTATAACGTGAACGCAGCCGAGCACATGAAAAGCGTTTTGCCGCAGATGGTGGTGCTTCAGTTTTTGTTTGCGTACCCCGTCCACAAATTGACCATGAAATTTGACGAATATGTGAAAAAACCGAAATAATTATTGACATCCTCCCGTCGGTTGCGCCGACGCTCTCATAAAAGAGGAGGGCTGATTTTAAGCCTCCCCTCTTGGGGAGGTGGCAGCCCGCAGGGCTGACGGAGGGAGGCTCTTATATCTGTTTGCAAGGACTTCTTAATAGACATGATTGAAGACGATGAATATTACGGCCGCATAAAAGTTTTGGGCTGGTGCATGATTTTTGTGGTGGCGGTGCTGATAGCAAGAGCCGGCCATTTGCAGGTCTACGACGGCGAGAAGTACGCCAAACTTGCCGACGGCAACCGTATACGGATAATCCCCACCATGGCGCCGCGGGGGACTTTTTACGATCGCTTCGGCACTCCCTTGGTGGTTAATCGGCCGGGCTTTACCGTTTCCCTGTTGCCTCTTATAGCCCCCGTGTCCGAGGACGTAATCATAAAACTGGCTAATCTCCTAAAGATAAAGCCCGAGGAAATCCACAAAAAAATCGACGCTCATGTGGGGTTTGACCCGATACGGATTAAAACCGACGTAACCCAAGACATCGTGACGATTTTGGAGGAGCAAAAGGACAGCTACCCCGGCGTGGTCATAGAAGTGCAACCGGCGCGAAATTATATCCTAAAGGAAGAAGGGGCGCAC
Source organism: uncultured Selenomonadaceae bacterium (assembly GCA_905236785.1). Lineage (GTDB taxonomy): Bacteria > Bacillota > Negativicutes > Selenomonadales > Selenomonadaceae > CAJORE01. Next base: position 4,546 of record CAJOQC010000051.1, on the reverse strand, counting down.
GCCTTCGGTTATGTCAGCGAAATAAGCGACGAAGAACTTGAAAGGCGAAAGAGCGAAGGCTATAAGTCCGGCGACATAATCGGCAAATTCGGCCTTGAAAAAATTTACGATGCGTACCTTCGTGGCGAAGGGGGCGGCGAGCAGGTGGAAGTGGACGTATCCGGCAAGCCCGTGGAGATTTTGGGGCGCAAAGAGCCTATCCCCGGCGCAGATTTGTACCTCACCATTGACAAAAGTTTGCAAGAGGCCACAGAACAAGCCGTGGACGCGCAACTGGCGGCCATAAACGCCCATGCGGCGGCGGCTGTGGTGATGAACCCCCAAACCGGCGAAGTCTTGGCCTTGGTCAGCAGGCCGGCCTTTGACCCGAATTTGTTTGTGGGGGGCATATCGAGCAAGAATTGGAACGTGATAAATAGTAACCCTTATCACCCCATGGATAACAAGGCCATTACCGGCGAATACCCCCCCGGCTCCACATTTAAGATTGTCACGGGGACGGCCGCCCTTGCCGAAGGGCGCGTAACGCCGGAGGAGAAAATTTTGGACGTGGGGCATCATTGGCTGATACCAAAGGGCAACGCCGGCGGCGAGGCCTTGGGGTGGATTAACTTCTTAGAGGCCATGGCGCACTCGGATAACGTGTATTTTTACGAAATGGGCAACCGTTTGGGCATCGATCTTTTGGAAAAAAATTCGCGGATTTTCGGCTTGGGGGAGAAAACGGGCATCGACCTGCCCTATGAAAGCGAAGGCTTGGTGGCAAGCCGCGCCTATAAGGAAAAAGTTTTTGAAGAAGAATGGTACTTGGCCGAAACCTTCGACGCGGCCATAGGCCAAGGGTTTAACCTTGTAACCCCGTTGCAGGCGGCCATGGTAATGGGGGAAATTGCCGCAAACGGCAAGAGGTATAAGCCCCATCTTGTAAACAAAATCGCCTCCCAAGACGGCAAGACCATAAAGGTTTTCGAGCCGGAGCTTTTGGGGGAATTGCCCTACGCCAAAAGCATTATACAACTTGTGCAAGCGGGGCTTCATGAGGTGACGAAGTACGGCACGGCGGCGGGTGTGTTCGCCGGTTTCCCCGTGGAGATAGCCGGCAAGACCGGCACGGCGGAAAACCCCCACGGCCGCGACCATGGTTGGTTTGTTGCCTACGGCCCTTTTGACAACCCCAATGTTGTGGTTGCCGTGGTGGTGGAGCAGGGCGGCTACGGTTCGCAGTCCGCCGTGCCTATCGGCAGAAAAATTTTGGAGGCGGCATTTCACATTGTGCCGCCGCAACCTGCGGCGCAAAAAGCCGCGCAGTAATGTAAAAGCAAAAGCAGGTAGATAGACATGAGCGAGGAAATCGTAAAAATAAAAGGCTCTAAAAGCGGGCTTAAATTGGACTTTGCCCAAGGCGCGGATTTTGCCTCCATAGAACGGGACATTCGGGGCAAATTGGAGTCCGGCTCGGGCTTTTTCACTCGCGGCACGGTGATACAGGTTTCGCCCAGCGCCCTCCGCAAGGGCGACCGCGACAGGCTGAAAAAACTTTTTTCGCAACATGGCGTTCTTTTCCGTACCACAGATCCGTTGCAAGAGCTAAAGGCGCGGGAGAAAAAACAGGCTGAAAAGCAAAAAGCCGTCGAAAAAAAGCATGAAGAAGAAGTTCAGCAAATGGTGGTGGTGAACCGCACTTTGCGCGGCGGCCAAGAGATACGAACGGACAGTTCCGTGCTTATTTGCGGCAACGTAAACCCCGGCGCGCAGATAATAGCCGGGGGCAGCATCGACGTTCGGGGGACTTGCCGCGGCGTGGTGCACGCAGGGGCAAACGGCAACACCCAAGCCTTTATTGTGGCCGATAAACTCATGCCCATGCAAATCAGAATTGCCAACCTTATCGCCCGCGCCCCGGACGACGCCGCGCCGGAAGAATCCGACAACGCCGAACGCGCCATGATACGGGACGGGCAAATAGTTATAGAGTCAATAAAAAGATAAAAAGATAATCGGAGAAAACGAGGAAAAACAGTGAGCGAAGTAATAGTAATAACATCGGGAAAAGGCGGCGTTGGGAAAACCACCACCACCGCCAACTTGGGGGCGGGGCTGGCCATAGCCGGCAAAAGAGTCGCCCTTATCGACGTTGACACGGGTCTTAGAAATTTAGACTTGCTCTTGGGGCTTGAGAACCGTATCATGTATGATTTAATCGACGTGACGGAAGGCCGCCAACCCTATAAAAAAGCATTGGTGAAGCATAAAAAGTTTTCAAGTTTGTACCTTTTGCCCACGTCCCAAGTGAAGGATAAGTCGGCGGTGCGGCCGGAGCAGCTCATTAAGCTCTGCGAAGAGATGCGCCCGGAGTTTGATTATATTTTGATAGATTGCCCGGCGGGCATTGAGCAGGGGTTTGCCACGGCCATAGCCGCCGCCGACTGCGCCATAGTGGTCACCATGCCGGAGATTTCGGCGGTGCGGGACGCGGACAAAATCATCGGCGAACTTGGGCGCGCCGACAAAAACAACATCAAACTCATCGTAAACCGTATTCGACCGCAGATGGTGGAAAAGGGCGATATGCTGGACATGGAGGACATTAACGATTTACTCTCCATTGAGTGCATAGGCCAAGTGCCGGACGATGAACTTGTCATAAAGGCCACCAACGACGGCAAACCCGTCATCACCATGGAAAAATCCATGGCGGGGCAGGCCTATCGCAACATTGTAAGGCGAATTTTCGGCGAACAGGTGCCCTTTATGACCTTCCCCAAGGAAGGATTTTTCGGCAGACTGAAAAAAGCCTTCGGGTTATAACCGAAAGGATGTGACATTTCCTCATGCTTGAGGCACTTATGAAAATATTCGGCAAGAACGAAAAATCGTCGCGACAGACCGCCAAAGAACGTTTGCAGGTGGTGCTGATACACGACAGGGCGCGGATTTCCCCGGAGCTTATGGAACATTTGCGGGACGATATTATTCGTGTCATTTCCAATTATATGGAAATAAACCGCAAGGACATGGAACTTTCCTTGGCCAACGACGAAAACTCCGTGGCCTTGGTGGCGAATATCCCCGTCAACCGACTAAAACATGGTGGAGTATAATGTCGGTAAACAAACGTTTTTTGCGCCGCATTGATTTTACCCTTATCGGGGCAACGGCTCTTATAGTCATTATGAGCTTAATAATCATCGGCAGCGCGACCCATGTGAACACTCCCGGCGAAGAACGGTACTGGTTTGTGCAGCGGCAGGGAATGTTTGCCCTTATAAACGCAGGCTTGGTCTTTTTTCTGATGAATTTTGACTATAAACTGCTTCAACGCTACGGCAATAAATTATACGTTTTTAACCTTGTCATGCTGTTGGCGGTCATGCTCTTCGGGCATACGGCCTTGGGGGCGCAAAGGTGGATTGCCATAGGTCCAATTCACATTCAGCCCTCGGAGTTTTCAAAGCTCATTATGATAGTTTCCCTGGCGGGGATTTTAGAGCCGCGAATAGGCAAGCTAAACAACCTCAAAGACCTTGCCCCCGTGGCTCTTTATGTGGCAGTGCCTTTCCTGTTGGTTCTAAAGCAACCCGACCTTGGCACCTCCTTGGTGTTTATCGCCATATTTTTGGGCATGGTTTTTGTGTCGGGCATCAATCTTAAAATGCTTTTTGGGTTGTTCGCCGCCGGCACGGCGTTGCTCCCGGTGATGTGGCAGTTTTTGAAGGAATATCAAAAGAACCGCATAATGGTTTTCATTGACCCCAACGTTGACCCTTTGGGGGCGGGCTACCACATAATTCAGTCGAAGATTGCCATAGGTTCGGGGATGGTGTTCGGCAAGGGCTTGTTTGAGGGGACGCAGAGCCAACTGAATTTTTTGCCCGAAAACCACACGGATTTTATTTTCGCCGTGGTTGGGGAGGAATTGGGCTTTGTGGGTGCGGCGTTTTTGCTGGTGCTTTATCTTGTTGTGCTGTGGCGGGGCGTTGAAATTGCCAAGGGCGCAAGCGATATGTTCGGGCGGCTCTTGGCCGTCGGCATCACGAGTATGCTTGGTTTCCATGTGTTGGTGAACGTGGGCATGACCATGGGCATAATGCCCGTGACGGGCATACCCCTTCCCTTGATGAGCTACGGCGTAAGCTCCCTCACCACCAACATAATGGCGGTGGCGGTGCTTCTGAACATAAATCTAAAGCGACAAAAATTGGTGTTTTAGGGCATCTCTAAAAACTCTTTTTCAAATAGCACCCCTCCGGCGCTTCGCGCCACCTCCCCTGAAAGGGGAGGAACAGTCCAGTGGACTGTTCCTCCCGCAGGGCGGAGGGGTTCAGACGAAAAATGGAGTTTTTAGAGGTTCCTTGGTTTGAATTGGTACTGCCTATGATAACAAATCCGCCGCAAAAAAATCACATGGGCATATACGGATCCGACCCATGGTTGTCGCTGTTCGAGTAGCAACCGCCGCCCGCAGCCCGAGAAAGCGCCGCCTCGTCCAGCTCGAAATCCGAAATCTCCGCCATGTACGCGTCCGCCTCGTCCTTCGTCAGCTCAT
>CAJOQC010000050.1 GCA_905236785.1 uncultured Selenomonadaceae bacterium | reverse complement strand
GGCTTAAATCAGCCCTCCTCTTGGAGGAGGGTGTCGGCGTAGCCGACGGGAGGAGGTATAAAAGCGAGTTTTTAGAGATGCCCTATAATCTGATTTGAGGTTTTTTATGAGCATAAAAAAAGTGGTTGCTGTTGTTGCGGCGACGGCGTTTTTGTCGGCGGCGGGGACAACTGCACTCCTTTGTTACCTTGTCGGCATCGACGGCGCGAAGACGGAGAGCGCGCTTAGATTTTTGGCGGCAATGCGGTTTATCGAATCCCGTTATGTAAACGAAGTTGATTATAACAAACTGATGGACGGCGCGATAAACGGCATGGTAAAGTCCTTGGGCGACCCCCATTCCATTTACCTTGACAGCAAACTTTACCGCCAACTCACCGAACATACCGAAGGCGTGTTCGGCGGCATCGGCGTTTACATGGGCTTTAAGGACGGCAGAGTGCAAATTGTTTCCGTTATGGAGGGGACTCCCGGCGAAAAAGCGGGGCTTAAAGCCAACGACGAAATTTTGGCGGTGGACGGCACAAAAACAGCCGACATTCAGCCGGAAGAGGTGGCAATGCACATACGAGGCAAAGTGGGTACTGATGTGGAGCTTTTAATCGGCCGCGAGGGTGAAACCGAAAAAAGCTACACCATAACCCGCGACAACATAAAAGTAACAACGGCGGCGGGGACAATGCTTGACAACAACATTGGCTATATCAGGATTTCCTCTTTCAGCGAAAACACCGCCGCAGAGTTTAAGACCGCCTACGAAAAACTCATCGGCGAAAACATGAACTCCCTCATCATAGATTTGCGGCAAAACCCCGGCGGACTGATAAACAGCGTGGTTGATGTGGCAAACATTGTCGCGCCCAAAGGCTTGATAGTGTCCATGGTGCGCCGCGACGGCAGCCGCGAAGAATATTTTTCCGAAAACGAGAACAAAATCTACCCCATGGCGGTGCTAATCGACGGCAACAGCGCCAGCGCATCGGAAATTTTGGCGGGCGCGTTGAAGGACGACAACGCGGCGACGATTATCGGCGAAAAATCCTTCGGCAAAGGTTCGGTGCAAGCGGTAATGCCCCTTTTTCATGAGGACGCGCTAAAGCTCACCATTGCCAAATATTACACGCCAAACGGCACATCAATAGACGGCGTGGGGGTAGAGCCTGACATTACCGTGACTTTTGACGCAACGCAGAACAAAGACAATCAGCTTGAAAAAGCCAAGGAAATTTTGGGAGCGACAAATGAGTCATGAAAATATAGACGCTATGGCGGCGGCGCGAGAAATTTTGCAAAAATTTTTCGGCTATACAAGTTTTCGCCCAACCCAAGAACAGGTCATACGCAGTATTTTAGAAAAAAAAGACACTCTTGCCATAATGCCCACCGGCGCGGGAAAATCCCTGTGTTATCAAATTCCCGCGCTTATCGGGGAGGGCGTGACGGTGGTGGTGTCGCCGCTCATTTCTCTTATGAAAGACCAAGTTGATGCCCTAAATAATCAGGGCGTTGCCGCCTCTTACATAAACGGCACAATAAGCCCCGCCGAAGCGAACGCCCGACTGAATGAGGCGGCGGCGGGGCTTTGCCGTATTCTTTATGTTGCGCCGGAACGGCTGTTGTTTGATACTTTCATCGAAAAAATCCGCCGCATAAAAATAGCCATGGTGGCGGTGGACGAGGCTCATTGTCTTTCCCAATGGGGGCATGATTTTCGCCGCAGTTACCTTGATATTGCCCCCTTTGTCGAGAAACTTCCGACGCGACCCGTTGTCGCTGCCTTCACAGCCACGGCCACGCCGGAGGTGAAAGAGGATATAATAAAACTTTTGCGCCTAAAATCCCCGGCCGTATATGTGGGCGGTTTTGATCGCCCCAATCTTTTTTTTGCCGTGCGCCATGGCGGGGCAAGGGAAAAAAAGAAGTTTATCGTCGATTACCTCAATAAACACCGGCAAGAAGCGGGCATTATTTACGCCTCCACCCGCAAAAACGTCGAAAAACTTTGCGAATTTTTGACGGAGAAAAGATTTTCCGTCAATCGCTACCATGCCGGGCTTACCGACGAAGAACGAACGACGGCGCAGGAAAATTTCATTTACGATCGTGTGCGGGTCATCGTCGCCACCAACGCTTTCGGCATGGGCATCGATAAGTCAAACGTGCGTTATGTTATTCATTTTAACTGCCCCAAGAATATGGAAAGTTATTATCAAGAAGCGGGCAGAGCCGGCAGAGACGGCGAGCGCGCCGAATGTATCCTGCTGTTTTCCGAGGCAGACATAAGTACTTGCCGATATTTAATAGAAATTTCCACCGACGACGAAGAGCGCAAGGAGCATAATTTGTCCCTGCTCGATAAAATGACGAGCTATGCCAACACCGCCGCTTGTTTGCGAAAATATATGCTCGGCTACTTCGGCGAGGAAACAGAACCTTGCCAAAATAACTGCGACAACTGCCTGGACATGGAAAACAAAACCGACATCACCGTGGATTCGCAAAAGATTTTGTCTTGCATTTTGCGAATGAAGAAATTGCATGGTTTTAATTACGGCGCATCTTTGATAACGAAGGTTTTGCGCGGCTCGAAAAGCAAGCGCGTGTCAGAGCTTAAATTTGACGAGCTTTCTACTTACGGCTTAATGAAGGAATATACGCGAGATTATATAAAAAACGTCCTTAGCGCTCTTTCATTGCAAGGTTATGTTCAGATTACCCGCGACGAATACCCGGTGGTCAATCTTTTGCCCCCCGCCCTTGACGTTTTGCGGGGCAAAGTACAGGTAGTTGCCCGCCTTCCGCAGGAAATAAAAATCGCCGATATGCCGGAAGATGATATTTCCAAGGAAATGTTTGAAGCGTTGCGAATACTTAGGAAAAACATCGCCGACCGCGAAGACGTGCCGCCGTACATGGTTTTTTCCGACGCCACCCTTAGGGATATGGTTCGCGTGATGCCCAAAAGCCTTGATGAAATGCGAACGGTTAGCGGCATAGGCGATTACAAATTGAAAAAATACGGCGACGAATTTTTGGCTGCGATATTGTCATAAAATCATAAAGATGCCAAACGGCGGCATTGAGCTTCCACTCTCAATGCCGCCGCGCCAACCGAAAAGGAAGACTCTTCCTCCAATTCATATTGTTATGGAGAAATTTTCACCGACAGGGAAACTATCGGCAAAAATTTCTCCGCAACAGACCGAAAACCAAATTTTGGAAAACAAAAATGCCCTTTTCCATGAGGAAAAGGGCATAAAATTTACACATCAAAAAATGTCGATGCACAAAATCAACAAAAATAATCCCCATCCCCATCGCTCGCAGGTCAAACGGTGACTGTCAATCAAGCAATTCTCCCGGCTTCAGGTCATTGCTCACTCCGCGCCTTCCCAAGGAAACTTTGCTTCCCTCAGTGACATAAATGCGGATTTGCTCGCTGTTACGGTGGCGGGACCGCGTCGGCATTGCACCGAACTTCCTTATTAAGTCTTACGACACTTGATCCAATCATTATGAAATTATAAAATGGTGCGCTCGGCGGGAGTCGAACCCACGCTTTCAGCTCCGGAGGCTAACGTCCTATCCACTGGACTACGAGCGCAAACAACTGCTCAACTATGTTATCACAGGCACAATTTTCCGTCAAGAAAAAAATAAAGGAAGTATATGTCTGTGTGAATTTTTGTTCAACCGGCGGCTGTTCACAACAGCCATAAGGCAACCTCTAAAAACTCCCTCCGTCAGCCCTGCGGGCTGCCACCTCCCTCCAAGAGGGAGGCTTAAATCAGCCCTC